>JBDQMZ010000226.1:0-9463 GCA_040261955.1 Candidatus Nanopelagicales bacterium | reverse complement strand
CTTTTCCCTCGGCGCACTTTTGCTCCTGCCTTTCGTTATCACGGGCGGAACCTGGTTTGCCACTCCTTCGGGACTTATCGCGATCATCTGGCTTGGGCTATTCGTCACCACCCTGGCCTATGTCTTCTTCGGCGTCGGGTTGAGAAACCTCATGCCGGGGACGATCGCAACTCTGAACCTGGGGGAGCCATTAGTTGCCACGATTTTGGCGGTCGCATTATTGGGTGAGAGCCTGAGCACGATCGGCTGGGTGGGGTTCCTGCTCATACTTGTCGCGCTCGGATTGCTTGCTCGCGCGACCGCTTCTGGGCCAGCAGGGTCGAAGGATATGGTGACACATGTTTAGAAGTGGTTTCGCAGCAATCGTTGGTCGACCAAATGCGGGCAAATCAACGCTGCTCAACGCGGTAATGGGCACCAAGGTCGCCATTACATCTGATCGGCCCCAAACCACTCGCAGAACAATTCGTGGAATCGTGAACCGTCCCGAGGGGCAACTAATTCTGGTTGATACCCCTGGAATGCATCGCCCTAGAACTCTTCTGGGTGAACGCCTCAATGATGAAGTCAAGGACACCTGGGGTTCGGTCGATGCGATTGGTCTGTGTATTCCTGCGAATGAAGCAATCGGACCGGGAGACAAATACATTGCCACAGCCATAGCAGCATTGAACAAGAAGCACGTATTTGCCATTGTCACCAAGATTGACACCGTGACAGGCAATGAACTTGCAACTCAACTTCTTGCGGTTCAAGAGTTGGGCAACCAGATAGGTATTGATTGGACTGGAATCATTCCTGTCTCGGCAGTTCGCGACGAACAAGTAGGCCTGTTGGTCAATGAAATTATTAAATCAATGCCAGAGGGTCCGCGACTTTTTCCCGATGACACTTTGACCGACGAACCCGAAGAGATATTTGTCGCCGAACTCATCAGAGAGGCCGCCCTCAAGGGTGTCCAAGACGAACTACCTCATTCCATTGCTGTTGTTGTTGAAGAAATAACTCCACGTGAAGGCCGTCCAGTGGACCGACCAATGTCTGATGTGCACGCCAATATTTTTGTTGAAAGAGATAGCCAGAAGGCAATTGTTATTGGTAAAGGCGGCTCGAGACTGAAGACCGTTGGCTCTGAAGCGCGCGCTGAAATCGAGAGGTTTCTAGGGGTAGCCGTCTATCTCGACCTACGAGTCAAAGTGGCCAAGGACTGGCAGCGTGACCCGAAACAGTTGCGCCGCTTAGGTTTTTAACTTTTAAAAGCCATTCGCATTTTTATTCGTTGTCCAAAGGCGAAGTCGATGGCTGGTCGGAGTTTTGAATCTCCCTGAGGTAGTCAACGGGTGTCTTTAACCGACTCACAGCGGTGCGCTCTTCAACTTCAGGGTGCAGGTCGTAGCGGCGACCATAGGCTTGCAGTACGGCGATGATGATGGCTACGACAGGTATTCCAATGATTGCACCAATAGGCCCAAAGAGTGCAGCACCCACAAATACCGAACCCAATGCCACGCCTGAATTGATGTCCATGGTTGCCGTTGAGATGCGCGGAGTAAACACGTAGTTCTCAATTTGTTGGTAGACAGATGCAAAGAGAATAATCCAGAGGACATCAATGGGTTGTTCAAAGACAGCGAACAGGCTGGGGAGAATCACGCCAATATAGGTCCCGATTGTCGGGATGAACTGGCTGACAAGTCCCGCGAATATGCCCATGGGGAGCCAGTAGGGAATATCAATCAAATAAAAGAACGCGATATGAGCCGCAGCAGAGATGGTTGCCAGAGCGAACTTTGAAATGACAAACCCGCCAGCTTTGCGCACCGAGATATCCCAGACATTAATAAAAACCAGTTGGCGGTTGTGGGGGAGCCAACCTGCAATGAATCGCTTGATGCGAGGGGCGTCAGCTGAGAAGTAAAACGAGAAGACCAAAACCGTGATGATGCTGAACACGATTCCAATAACGCTGAAAACAACGCCGAAAATGCCACCAGCCAGCGATGAAGCAATGGTCGTTATTTGCTCGCTCGTGAGGTTCAGATTGGCCGTTAATTCAACCGGGTTGATGTTGGCATCAAATGTGCCGTTGAACCATTCGGCCAGGTCGAGTACTAACAGGGGTAGGGCCAGCACAAGATCGGTGATCTGATTGGCCAGTGCACCTCCAAAGAGTGCGATGAATCCGACCACGAGCAGGATTCCGACAGTGGCAACAATTGAAGTCGCCAGTCCGCGACGCATGCCGCGCGCAGCCAGTCCGGTAACAATGGGATCAATAGAGATGGCAAGCAACCAAGCCAAGAGCAGATTGAACAAGAACCCGGCCAAGAGCGCAAAAGACCAACTGGCAACCTGGAAGATGAGCACACCCACCAAGACCATGAATATGGACCGCTTGAGAAATCGAGCGTCAAAGGCCACAAACTGCACCGGTTGGCGAGCGACTTCCGGTTGAACTTCGTCTTGGTTTGTGCTCGCGGGTTCTTGGTCAGCCATGCCTCTCCTGCCTAGAATGGAGTGTGCCGATTTACCGAGATGAAGCAATTGTGCTTCGTGCCCAAAAACTCGGTGAATCTGATCGAATTGTGACACTTTTAACCCGTCAATATGGCCGTGTACGCGCCGTGGCGCGAGGAGTTCGCAAAACATCTAGTCGAATCGGGGGCAGACTCGAACCATTTGCCCATGTCGATGTCCAGATGTACACCGGCAAGTCACTCGACAACATCACGCAAGTGGAGACCATCAGCGCGTTTGGGGCCAATCTCTCCAGTGATTATGTTGCTTGGACTTCAGGCACTGCTATGTTGGAAACCGCAGAGCGTCTGACCGCTGAGGAGCGCGAACCGGCGGTGCCCCAATTCGCCCTCTTGGTTTCAGGGTTGCGCTCGCTGGCAGGTGGTGATCATGACCCACGCCTGATTCTTGATAGTTATCTTTTGCGTTCCATGGCAGTTTCCGGCTGGTCACCATCCTTTGGTGACTGCGCCCAATGCGGTGAACCCGGACCCCATAGAGCATTTGCCATTGTCTCGGGCGGCATGGTGTGTGAGAGGTGTCGCATTCCAGGGTCAGCGGCTCCAACACCTGAAGCGGTCGCACTCCTGGGCGCACTTCTGTCGGGAGACTGGCCAGTGGCAGATTCGAGTCAACCGCGCGAGCGTTCCGAGGCCAGTGGTTTGGTGGCGGCGTTTTTGAATTGGCACATGGATCGCGGGCTCAGGTCACTCCCGCTCGTTGATCGCAAAACCCCAGCGCAGAGGATTGCCACGTGACGCGAGTGCCCAAGCCACCTGCGCATCCATCGGGTGCACAGCCACCCAAGATTCCTAAGAGTCTCATTCCGCGGCACATTGCCGTCGTAATGGATGGCAATGGGCGCTGGGCAAAGGAACGTGGACTCGCCCGCACGGAAGGACATGCAGCAGGCGAGGCGAGTTTGCTGGATTGCGTGCATGGAGCATTGGAGCTGGGAGTTGGCTGGCTCTCAGCTTATGCATTCTCAACTGAGAACTGGCGACGCTCACCCGATGAAGTTAAATTCTTGATGGGCTTTAACCGTGATGTGATCCGGCGGCGGCGCGATGAAATGAATGAGCTCGGGGTGCGCATTCGCTGGGCCGGGCGCAGACCGAGACTCTGGAAAAGTGTTATCGCTGAACTCGAAGAAGCAGAGAGGTTGACCGCCAAGAATAAGAAACTCACGCTGACCATGTGCGTGAATTACGGCGGACGGGCTGAAATCACTGACGCGGTCACGGCTATTGCTCAGGGAGTCAGGAACGGCACCATCGATGCAGATAAAGTGAATGATCGAATGATCGCTCGGCATCTCGATGAACCTGACATGCCTGACGTAGACCTTTTTGTGCGAAGTTCGGGTGAGCAGCGCTCGAGTAACTTTTTGCTGTGGCAGTCAGCCTATGCAGAGTTTGTTTTTCTCGACACCCTCTGGCCAGACTTTGATCGCAGGGATTTGTGGCATGCGTGTGAAATTTATGCCTCGCGCGATCGCCGTTATGGTGGCGCTGAGCCAAACAAGGTTTAATCAGGAACAGGTGGGGCAGAGCCCAAAAATCTCTAACGTGTGACTAACGCTGGAGAAACCATGCTCTGCAGAGACAGAGTCTGCCCACTTTTCAACGGTGGGACCCTCGACTTCGACGGTCAGCCCACATGAGCGGCACACCAAGTGATGGTGGTGTGCGGGACTGCACATGCGGTAGATGGATTCACCGTCTTCGCGCAGGATCGCATCGACTTCCCCCGCAGAACTGAGCGCTTGCAAGGTTCGATACACGGTTGTCAGGCCAACGCTGTCGCCCCGCTCCTTGAGGTACTCATGAATTTCCTGGGTGGAGCGAAAGTCATTGAGTTCGGTCAGTGCTGAGGTGACGGCGGACCGTTGACGGGTTGATCGAATTCCGACAGAACTCATAGCGACCTACTCACTCTCGTGACCATCGTGGGAATCGTTGTGGTCATGCGCATGGTGGTGTTCTGAAGGCAGCATGGGGTCTGAGCCATGGGTTTCATGCAGTGCGCCAAGGCCATACGCGTTGGTCAGGTTCTCTGCGGTGAGTACATGTTCAGGTGTTCCACTGGCAACCACGCGACCGGCGGTGAGAATCACGTGGTCGGCTGCTCGAGCCTCCTCGAGGTCGTGTGTGGTCAGGATTACAGAACACCCGCGGGTTGGTTCATCGTGAATAATTGCGTCGATGGTTTTCGCTGAGGTGATGTCGAGTCCGGTGAGTGGTTCATCCAGCAGCAGCATCGCGTGATCTTGAGCAATGCCTTGAGCAACGTAGACCCGTTGCCGCTGGCCGCCTGAAAGTTCAGTGAGGTGTCGCTTTGCAAGATCAGCAATGTCAAGCCGTTCCATTGCTGCAGCGACTTTGGCTTTATCGTCTTTTGTGGGACGTCCGAGGAATCCAAGAGACGGGTAGCGACCCATGCCGACTGCCTCAGCAACGGTGAGCGGTGTGCCCGCGGGGATTGTTGTGTACTGAAGGACATAAGAAATTTTCGGTTGACTGATTTCTGGCGTTGCCCCCAAGACGGTGAGGTTTCCTGATGTCACAGGAATCAGTCCGGCAATGGCGTGCAACAGCGTTGACTTGCCACTGCCATTGTGTCCAATAATCGCAGTGATACAACCACCCGGAATGGTGAAATCTGAGGCCGAAAGAGCAACACGCGATCCTCGAGTGAGAACAACGTCGCGACCAATAACAACATCGTGTGAAGAATCAGGCATGTGCGCTCACCGACTCTCTGCGTGTGGGCTTGAGTCTGGTGATGGTTAGCACGATGAAGAACAGAACAATCGGAACGATCGCCATTGTTGCCGAACCCGCAGTGTTGAAGTGATAACTCAGCGTCAGGCCGAGCCAAACAGAGAACAAGGAAATGACCGCCGAGGTTGCCATCATGCGGGGGACCGTGCGCGAAATGAGGGCGGCCGTGGCCGGTGGACCCACCAAGAGACCAAAAACGAGCAGAGTTCCCACCGATTGATAACTGCCGATCACGGCTGCAGCGATCAAGACGAGAAGTGCGGCATGAGCCCTGCGAGGTTTGAGGCCCCAGAGTTCAGCTTTCTCGGGGTTAAAGGAGAGAGCGAGTAGTGGACGGTAGAGCAATGTTGCGGCTCCGATAACGACCACGGCCAAAATCGATTGGGTGACTAGGTCACTGGGGCTTACGCCGAGGGCATCGCCAAAAAGAATGGTGGTCAAACTCCCGGAATACGAATCAAGCCGCGAGATGATCACGACACCCAGTGCAAGCATGCCGACAAACAGCAGGCCGATGGCAGTGTCTTCACTTAAAGCGGTTTGACGGTTCACGACTTCAATCGCGAGAACCATGACCAGGGCCGCGACTGCTGCTCCAATTAATGGGTTGATGTCGAAGACAACGGCTGCGGCAACACCGGGAACGATTCCGTGAACGAATGCATCACCAAAGAAGCTCATGCCCCGGAGAACGAGCCAGGTTCCCACGATCGATGTCATGAGTCCCGCGAGAATCCCGCCGATCAGTGCGCGCTGCTGAAAGCCGAGCGCAAAGGGATCCAGGAACCATTCCACAGCGTCTAGCCTGTCAGACCATTAGCAATGAGTTGGGCATCGGTCCGCATCATGTCAATGTAGGTGGCTGCAGAGGAGTCAGGAGCGCCCAAACTTCCAACGTAAAGTGAAATGATCGCGATGTCGGTGCCGGTTTCAGCGGCAACAGCCTCAGCAAGTGCGGCAGGCTCGGCAACGTTTGCAAAAATAGCGGGAACGCCCTCGGCATTGATTGTTTCCACCAGTGCGGCAAGGTCCGCGGAACTTGCCTCGGCCAAAGTTGATCCGGAGGGAATCAAAGTGCCAGCAATTTCAAATCCGTAGGTGTCAGCCAAGTAACCAAGTGCGTCATGGTCGGTAACCAAAATGCGTTGATCGACGGGCACTGATTCAAGTATTGCGCGCACCTCTGTTTCGGCCGCCGTGATTTCGCTGGCAGTTGTGTCTGCGCAGATTGTGTAGGTTTCCTCGCCTGTGACTGCGGTGAGTTCGGCGCCAATGAGTTGTGCTGCGGTGGCCATGCGATTCATGTCAAACCAAAAATGGGGGTCGAGATCGCCGTGATCATCAAGTTCTTCCCCTTCGTGCGCATGCATTCCGGCGCCCAATTCGATCGGGTTCAGTTGGGGTGCGACTTCAAAAATATTGGCCCCATCAGATTCAGCATTGCTAAATGAGTCGTCTAACCCAGCCTCTAGTCCAAGACCGTTAGCAACAACGAGATCGGCGTTGACCATGCCCGCCACCTGATCAGAGGATGCCGAGAAATCATGCGGGTCGGTGCCAATGGGCATCAACACCGTGACGCTCCCGCCACCGCACTCAACTATTTGGCCAACTACATCACCGAGCATCGAAGTTGTGGCGACCACAGAGACGCCATCTGCACCTGTGCCCGAGTCCGAATTGTTTGAGGAGCTTCCGGCGCTCGAGCAACCGGATAGGAGCATCGCACCAGCCGCGAATCCGAGAATTACCGTGGCGGGAGTTTTTGGTTTCATGCGCTCAGGTTATGCTTAATGAAAATGATTGTCAAGTTCGTTAACAGGGAATCCTGAAACTAGAACTGTCCGGTGACTTTCAGGAAAGCAAGGCCAATCAGCGCAAGGACGATAACGAGTCGAAGAAATTGACGGCCACGACTGAGCAGCGGCCAGGACAAGGCCAGCAGCCACCCCAGGAACGCGGCCACGAGCAGAAGGAAGAACGCGCCCAGCCAAGCAACGGGACCGGTCAGCACCAGACCAAGCAGCAATGAGGAACCAATGGCGACAACGAGAAGCCACCGAGGCATGGCGGTCATTTGGGCGATCAAAGGGAAACTCTTGCGCTCAAATGCTGCCCGGCGCGGGTTGGACGAGAACCGATTGGGTGGAGTGGCTTTTTTGGGTGGTGGGTTCCCTGGAGCCTGACCCTGGAAATTCGGACCCTTGGGTCCACGAACACCTGGATTCTTATTCTTTTTGTTGTCGCTGGACATGTGACCCCTGACCGCCGGTGTTCAATGCTGCGTTACGTTTATTGAGTGAGCACTGCTGACATTAACGTGCCGGATTTCATGTCCGAGAGTGCAACGCCCATTCTAGTAACAACCCAGCTGACCTCACTCGAGGTGAAGCCAGTTGATTTCCTCTCCCAACTCAGTGAATTACTAGGGCTGTTGGTGTCCAACGCAGGGTGCGAATTCATTGATATTGGTCAATCGATGGACAGCGCAAGCAGGTTCGTCGTGACCAGTCGCTGGATCAGCGTGGGCCATTACCGCAAAGCCTTGAGTAATTTCGAGGTGAAGGCGCAGGTGGTTCCATTTCTTTCCCTGCACTCGCTCCAGAGAGCCGATGCCGAGCCATCAGCCACAACCGAGGTCGTGGTGCGGCTCACGGACAGCGGGCGCACTGATTACCGGACTTCATTGGCCACGGATGCATTCACCTTTGAGCGTGGCAATCAATGAGTCGATTTGCCAATCTTTTTGATGCAGGCATTGAACTTGCCGCCGTTCTGGACAGTGACGCGGATTTCACAAAACTTTCACGGGACGTTGTTTTTGCACCCATCATGCCCAATGGCGTTCCCGTGCTCTTGGGCATGGAGAGCGCGCATGGTCGGTTGAATATCGCACCGATCGAAGTTATGCGGGATGAATCTGGTGTGGTGGTTTCGGACGAAGTCGACTCGTCGCAGTTTGACGGTAGAACCGTGGTCGTTGTTGATGACGGCGTTGAAACTGGAACCGCGGCACTCAGTGTTGCCCGATGGCTGAAAAGTGTGGGTGCAGCGAAAATCGTGTTGGCCGTTCCGGTGTGTCCCAAGACGGCAATGAATCAACTGCAATTTGCCTATGAACTGATTCTCACCGTGCAGGCTCCGCTCGGTGCTCGATCGCTGGCGTGGCATTTTGATGATTTCGACCTGATCTCGGTTGCTGCGGCTCAGGCACTGCTTGCGCAGCGTGAACTCCAAAGTCAGCAGGAATAAACGCACAGACCTCGGCGCAATAGACTGCCCGCATGGATCGTGTTGATGCAGTCGTAAACCTTGCCAAGCGCCGTGGATTTGTTTTTCCTTCATCAGAAATCTATGGCGGTTCTCGCTCGGCATGGGATTACGGCCCCAATGGCGTGGAGCTCAAGGAAAATGTGCGGAGGCAATGGTGGCAGGCCATGGTTCGCCAGCGCGACGATGTCGTCGGACTTGACTCCAGTGTGATCCTCGCCCCCCAGGTCTGGGAGGCATCCGGCCATGTCAACGCATTCGTTGACCCACTCACCGAGTGCAAACATTGCAATAAGCGCTACCGCGCGGACCAACTGTTAGAGGCCTACGCCGAAAAGCATGATGGCAAGGAACCCGCTGATGGACTTGCCGGGCTTAACTGCGCCAATTGCGGCACCAAGGGTCAGTTCACCGAACCGCGTGATTTCAATGGCATGTTGCGCACCTCAATTGGTGCGGTCGAAGACGCCGGCGCAGTTCACTACCTGCGCCCGGAGACCGCCCAAGGCATATTTGTCAACTACCTCAACGTGATGACAGCAGCGCGCAAGAAGCCACCATTTGGCATCGGTCAAACAGGCAAGAGTTTCCGCAACGAAATCACGCCGGGTAACTTTATTTTCCGCACCCGCGAATTTGAACAGATGGAAATGGAATTCTTTGTAAAACCAGGTAGTGATGAAGAATGGCATGACTACTGGCTTGATCAGCGTTGGAATTGGTATGTTGATTTAGGTCTTAATCCTGAGAATATGCGCAGGTTTGAGCATCCGAAAGAAAAACTCAGCCATTATTCAAAGCGAACCGTTGATATTGAGTATCGATTCAAGTTTGCAGGCAGTGAGTTTGCTGAGCTTGAAGGTGTTGCCAACCGCACCGACTTTGACCTCAAG
>JBDQMZ010000225.1:0-5369 GCA_040261955.1 Candidatus Nanopelagicales bacterium | reverse complement strand
TCCATGTTGAGCCTGAAGTACTGGCCGCCCGCCGGGATGCATTTGTACCGCTCCCTCCTCGCTATTCCAGGGGTGTGTTGGCCAAGTATGCGAAATTGGTGGGTAGTGCTTCCAAGGGTGCGGTCTGCGACTAAAGGGCATGTGGCCCATATGTGGTCTGCGTCACCTTGTGGTGACACAAGGAACACAAGCAGATATGGTGTGGGCGTGGCAAAGAGACTTTCTGTAGTAGTTATTAGGCGCGTGGGCTAGCAAGCACCCCCACGCGCTGCCCTCCGCTACCCACTTGGGTCGGGGGGTTTTTCATTCGGAATGATAGGCCCGTTGAGACTTCGGACTCAAGGACAAGAGAGCGGAAGAGGACATGACACAAGAAATCACCGGAGCGCAAAGCCTCGTGCAATCAATGGAGGCCGCCGGTGTTGAAGTCGTATTCGGAATCCCCGGTGGTGCCATCCTCCCCGCCTATGACCCCCTCATGGATTCCACCAAGGTGCGTCACATTTTGGTTCGGCATGAACAAGGAGCGGGGCACGCTGCCGAAGGGTATGCCTCAGCGACTGGCCGCGTCGGTGTATGCATGGCCACGAGTGGCCCAGGTGCAACCAACTTGGTAACTCCCATCGCGGACGCCTACATGGATTCTGTCCCGATGGTCGCCATCACGGGTCAGGTCCCAAGTGCGGCGATCGGCACCGATGCCTTCCAAGAGGCCGATATTCGGGGCATCACGATGCCAATCACAAAGCACAATTTCTTGGTCACGAACCCAGATGAAATCCCTACCGCGATAGCCCAGGCATTTCACTTAGCATCAACGGGTCGACCTGGACCTGTGCTCGTTGACATTGCCAAGGATGCACTTCAGGCCAACACAACTTTCAACTGGCCAGAAACCATTGATTTACCGGGCTATAGCCCGCGAACTCGGCCGCACTCAAAGCAGATCCGTGAAGCTGCCAAGTTAATTTTGAGTTCTCGCCAGCCAGTTCTGTACGTGGGTGGGGGAGTCATTCGTGGCAACGCCTCGGCCTCCCTCAAGACGTTGGCTGAAATGACCGGAATTCCAGTGGTCACAACCTTGATGGCTCGGGGTGCCTTCCCTGACTCGCATGCGTTACACCTCGGAATGCCCGGTATGCATGGGACGGTTGCAGCAGTCGGTGCTTTGCAGCAGGCCGATCTCCTCATCACACTCGGTGCTCGTTTCGATGATCGAGTGACAGGAAAGTTGTCTTCGTTTGCACCCAAGGCAGCAATCATCCATGCTGATATAGATCCGGCGGAGATTGGAAAGAACCGACAGGCTGACATTCCCATTGTGGGTGACGTCGCAGAGGTTATCCCTGAACTTATTGCGGCTATTCAAGCCGAGTTCGATCAGGGGGTCACAGGTGACTACGAAGGTTGGTGGGTCCAGCTCAACCGCCTCCGAGACACCTATCCATTGGGCTACGACTTTCCCACCGACGGAACTCTTTCCCCGCAATACGTCATTGAGCGTCTTGGCAAAATTTCCGGGCCAGATTCGATCTATGCCGCTGGGGTTGGGCAGCATCAAATGTGGGCTGCCCAATTTATTGGCTATGAAAACCCAGGAACCTGGCTGAACTCTGGTGGGGCCGGAACCATGGGCTACGCCGTACCCGCCGCCATGGGTGCAAAGGTGGGCCGACCCGACACCACGGTGTGGGCGATTGATGGTGATGGGTGCTTCCAAATGACCAATCAGGAACTGGCCACCTGCACAATCAATGACATACCGATCAAGGTGGCTTTGATCAATAATTCAAGCCTTGGAATGGTTCGGCAGTGGCAGACACTGTTCTATAACGAGCGCTACTCGAACACAGACCTTCAGTCACATAGATTTCCTGATTTTGTGAAGTTGGCTGAAGCCTATGGAGCATATGGTTTGCAATGCGACTCACAGGACAACGTTGATGCAACAATCGAAAAAGCACTGAGTTTGAATGACGCACCTGTCGTCATTGACTTTGTTGTTCACCGAGATGCAATGGTGTGGCCCATGGTTGCAGCAGGAACAGGCAACGACGAAATCATGTACGCCCGATCGATAGCACCAGAATGGGGAAGTGACGATTAATGTCTAGGCACACTTTGTCAGTACTGGTCGAGGACCAACCGGGTGTTTTGGCTCGCGTTGCGAGCCTATTTTCTCGCAGGGGATTCAACATTGAGTCCCTTGCGGTTGGCCCTACCGAACTCCCACATGTCTCGAGAATGACAATTGTCGTCTCGGTCGAAGATTCACCCCTGGAACAAGTCACGAAACAACTCAACAAACTCATTAATGTCCTGAAGATTGTTGAGTTGGAGGCGGATCAATCCGTCCAGCGGGAAATCATGTTGGTCAAAGTAAAGGCTGACCTGGACACTCGGAGTCATATTCTTGAGACAGTCCAACTATTTAGAGCCAAGGTCGTTGATGTTTCGCAAGACGTGGTCACCATCGAGGCCACGGGAGCGCACGATAAATTAGTGGCGCTGCTCAAGGTACTGGAGCCTTTTGGGATCCGAGAACTCGTACAGTCAGGAATGGTTGCCATGGGGCGTGGTTCGCGCTCAATAAGTGACCGTTCGCCGCGATCCACCGACAAGGCCGTTTGAAACCGACATAAGACGTCTTAACCAATAAATCACAAGGAAACGAAGGAGAGCCCCCGTGGCCGAAATGTTCTATGAAGTAGATGCTGATCTTGACCTGATCAAGTCGCGCAAGGTCGCCATTATTGGTTTTGGTAGTCAGGGGCATGCTCATGCATTGTCACTCGCTGACTCGGGGGTTGACGTCCGTGTCGGGCTTGCTGAGGGCTCAAAGAGCCGAGCGAAGGCCGAGGCTGCGGGACTGCGGGTTGTGGATCCTGCGACGGCCGCCGCTGAGGCTGATGTCATCATGATTTTGGTTCCAGACCCAGTGCAAAAGAAACTTTTTGATGACGACATTGCCCCGAACCTCAAAGAAGGCGATGCACTCTTCTTCGCCCATGGGTTCAATATCCGATTCGGCTACATCAAGCCACCAGCATTCGTTGACGTCTGCATGGTGGCTCCTAAGGGCCCCGGTCACCTTGTGCGAAGGGAATTCTCCGCAGGACGTGGTGTGCCAGTTCTCATTGCCGTTGAGCAGGATGCTTCTGGCAACGCACTTGCGCTCGCGTTGAGTTATGCCGCAGCAATTGGTGGCCTGAAGGCTGGCGGCATCAAAACGACGTTCACCGAGGAAACGGAGACCGATCTCTTTGGCGAGCAGGCGGTTTTGTGCGGTGGAGCATCACAGCTCATCATGTACGGCTTCGAAACCCTCACCGAGGCCGGTTACCAGCCGGAAGTTGCCTACTTTGAGTGCCTCCACGAATTGAAGCTGATCGTGGACCTCATGTATGAAGGTGGAATTGCTAAGCAGCGCTGGAGTGTCTCCGACACGGCAGAGTTTGGAGACTATGTCTCAGGTCCACGTGTCATCGACGAAAACGTCAAGGCAAACATGCAAGCAGTTCTCGCAGACATTCAAAATGGCGCTTTTGCTGAACGTTTTGTCAACGATTACAACAACGGCAGTCCGGAGTTTCTTGAACTCCGAGCCAAGGGTGAAAAACACCCGATTGAGGCAGTCGGTCGCAAACTCCGTTCGATGATGAGCTGGGTTTCGGGCGATGACAAGGATTATGTTGAAGGATCAGCTCAACGCTAATTCGAACAAGTAAATTATTCATCTGTGGGGCGGTTGATTATTCGACCGCCCCACAGCATGTGCGGGCCAAATTGTCAGCCAATAGACTTGGGTCGTGACCAAATCCAAAGTCCTCATAGCCGAAGAACTCTCACCTGCCACCGTTGAGGCCTTGGGCCCCGACTTCGAAATCGTGAACTGTGACGGTGCAAATCGTGCGGAACTCCTAGCGGCAATCACTGACGTCGATGCACTTCTTGTGCGGTCAGCTACTCAGGTAGATGAGGAAGCCTTCGCCGCCGCAAAGAACTTGAAAGTCGTGGCTCGTGCGGGTGTTGGGCTAGACAATGTCGATGTCAAGGCAGCCACCCAGGCGGGCGTTATGGTCGTTAACGCGCCAACTTCAAACATTGTCAGTGCTGCTGAATTAGCTGTGGCCTTGCTTCTGGCGAGTGCGCGAAACATTGTTCCTGCCAATGAGGCGCTGCACAAAGGGGAGTGGAAGCGCAGCAAATACACGGGCGTAGAGGTCGCGGACAAAGTTGTCGGCGTTGTTGGTCTAGGGCGGATCGGCGTTCTGGTCGCACAACGTCTCAGCGCCTTTGGAGTTCAGTTGATCGCCTACGATCCATATGTTCAGCCGGCGCGGGCTGCTCAACTTGGGGTTCGAATGGTCACCCTTGATGAGCTTCTGGCCGAGAGCGATTTCATCACGGTTCACTTGCCCAAGACCCCAGAAACTATCGGTTTGATCGGCGATGCAGAACTTCACAAGACCAAGCCAACCGTGCACATTATCAATGCGGCCCGTGGAGGCATCATCGATGAAACCGCGCTCTATCAAGCATTGGTCGATGGCAGGGTCGCTGGTGCAGGTATGGATGTGTACGCCAAAGAGCCGTGCACGGACTCACCCTTGTTCACCCTCGAAAATGTTGTGGCGACGCCACATCTGGGTGCATCCACCGATGAAGCACAAGAAAAAGCGGGTATCTCGGTCGCGCGATCGGTGCGACTAGCACTGGCTGGCGAACTCGTGCCCGATGCTGTGAACGTTCAAGGCGGACAACTGCATGAAGATCTCAAACCAATCCTTCCCCTTGCTGAAAAACTAGGTGCCATCGCCTGCTCGCTCGCTCAAGCAGCGCTGGTTCGGGTCGACGTCGCAGTTCTGGGCGAGATATCTGAACACGATGTTCGAGTCCTCGAACTGAGCGCTCTCAAAGGTGTATTCCAAACACTCGTGCATGACCCTGTTTCATTTGTAAACGCCCCCGTTTTGGCCGAACAGCGTGGAGTTGAAGTGGCGCTCACCACCGATCGCACAAGTGAAGATCACCGCAACCTGGTCAGAGTCACGCTCACCCTGACAGATGGCAGCAAAGTCAGTGTTGGGGGAACGGTCACCGGCGCGCGTCACACCGCAAAAATAGTTGAGGTGGACGGTTTCGACGTCGACGTTCCGCTCAGCTCGCACATGGGATTCCTCCGGTATCACGACAAAACTGGCGTCGTGGGCATCGTGGGAAACATTTTGGGCTCTGCCGAAGTGAACATCGCAGGCATGCAGGTCAGTCGCGACGACTCAGGTCACGCCATGATTGTGCTCACGGTTGATTCAGAGATCCCTCAAGACTCCCTGGATGCCATCGTTGCTGAGGTCGGTGCCCACTAC
>JBDQMZ010000224.1:0-12977 GCA_040261955.1 Candidatus Nanopelagicales bacterium | reverse complement strand
CCTCGTCGAGGAATTTCCATGTCTCGGTCAGAACCGTTCCGCCATCAACGGGCGTGAGTGTGTATCCCCACCGAACAAATTTTCCACCGACTACCCAGGCGAACTCTCGCCCAGGTTCCGCTGCAACAACTTGCGATCGAGACTCCCAAGTTCGGTCGGGAGTCTCATTACGTCCGGTGAACCATGCACCCACGGTGCCAGCAGTCGCATCATCATCCCACCAGCATGAAGTGCAGACTGGGCTCCACTCCCCAGTGCGAGTGATGTCAGAGACGAGGTCGTACAAGCCCTGCGCTGACGCGTTGACCATGACGGATTCTTCGTGTTGTTGATTATGTTCGCCCATGACTCTATCTTGGCAGATGTTTTTCGGTCATGGGTCACGCTTCCCAATGGACTCTTGATTACCGTGTTTCCACGGTAGTCAGCAAATATTTGGTGTCCTATGCTCCGTCATATTGTCGTCCTCGTGTGAAGTCACAAAACTTACGCACGGTGACACCACAGATGAAAGGATTGTGACCATGACCGAACAGCAGAATCCCGCAAATGACAACACAGAGGCGAGCCTGTCAGAGGTAGAGGACATCTTGGATGAAGACCTTGGAGGCGTGCATGGTGGTGGCGGCTGGATGGTGTAGAGAAGCTTGACCGGTAGAACCTTGAACCAGGAACCAACTCCGTTCATCTCAATTGCGTGTCTCATAATCACAGGAAGGTAATGACATCATGGGAGAAGTTGTGACTGAGCCATATCTGGGTGAAGTTGACTACACCACAGAGACTTACCCAAGCGCAGGTTGGGCCTTTTGTGATGGCTCATTGGTGAATATCAAGCAATATACAGTTCTTTTCTCGATCATAGGAAACAATTTTGGAGGGAACGGCACGACAACCTTCGGTCTTCCCAATATTTCAGGAGCCGTAATCGCAATTTCCGGTGCCGTTCCTGCGCGAGGCTGAGGCTATTCGGCTCGCTTGTTTCATTGGAGTTAGTTGCACTACTACCGATTGGAACCGTGGACAATGTGTCCTCGCGATGATGATGAAGACGCATGAGGACGCACGCCCACTGGATCGGTTGTTAACAACCCCCAGTGCACGTTCCATGATTTTGTGAGTAATCACCACCCACGACATTGTCTAGATCTTCGTCGGTCACGTCGTCTGAGGTGTTGTTGTCTTGCGGTTCTTGGTTCATATGCCTAGCATCTCCGATCGCTCAGGCCTTGACTACCGTGTTTTCACGGTAGTCAAGGCCTTCTTGGCCGACGTAGAACTTCGCCACAAACTACCGATTCATGACCTGAAGAGATTAGTGTGACGAACACGCAAAAGAATTCGAATAAGTCCCAGACGGCCAGTGAGTTGACGCCCGAGGAAGTTGATCTCACTGAGTTCAACCTCGAAGGGGGCACATATATATGTGAGCCGACTCAAGTTGTGGGTGATATTTCTTGGAATCGGCTCCCGTTTGGTAAATCACCGTGGAAACACGGTGGTCGGGTCTGACTTGGCCGAGATAGTCTCGCATGACTAATTATCAATTGGAGGATGTATGGATGCTCAAGGTTTTGTGGCGGCACTTACCCCTGCTGTGACTGATGCGAATGCTCGTGAACGTTTCCTTGCTGACCCCAGAGCGTTACTGGCAGCCGCGGGGCTGGATTTACCGGAGTGGTTCACGGTCAGCGCAGGTGAAGGTGATGCAGTCGAACTCACCATCACCATTCCGGCCTTACGCGACCCTGACACCGACCTAAGCGATATGGACCTCGAAGACGTGGCAGGTGGCGCCACCCTTGTCATAGCGCCGGGGTGGAATTGCACAGGTTAATTGCTAGGTGGTTCGTGAGTGGGCGTGCAGGGACTGTTGTAGCGGTCGTACAAAGATTCTGAATTCGTGGTCCTACGGACCCTTACCCCCAAGCATGCTCAGCTTGACCCAGGGCTATTAACAACCCCCAACCCCCCCGGGGAATAAAGAAAAAGATCTGGTGGCCCCGGCATGATTCGAACATGCGACGCACGGTTTAGGAAACCGACGCTCTATCCCCTGAGCTACGGGGCCACGGGGCAGGTGCAAAAGCTAGTGCGGAACGGTGTGCCTAACCCCGCATGAATAGTACGGCTAGGGGCTTCGCGGGATCCTTTGGGTGATTTACCTTGATTTATCGACATTCGAAGGATTCAAGGCGATGGATTGAACCTTTGTGTTTTTTGTGCCCTTTTGTGTGTGGCAATCCCCGTTTGGCGTGTTGAGTAGGACGCTACTGGCGAATGCGGGCCTGGTCTCTCGAATGGATTCACTGACCCGTTTATTAAATCGTCCGCGGCCGACAATGCGTTACTGTTTCGAGGTGACGCAAACGACCGACGTTGTAATTGTTGGCGCGGGCGTGTCCGGATTGCGGGTTGCCGAACTTCTTCGCGAGTCACAGGTCGACTGCGTTGTCTTGGAGGCTCGTGATCGGGTTGGTGGGCGACTTCTTTCAACAGACCAAGGCATTGATCTCGGTGCGTCATGGTTCTGGGACAACGAACCTGACGTAATCGCTGTCAACCGACAGAACGCCGCTGAGGCATTTGATCAGTACATCGATGGCAACATGATGTTCCAAGTACCCGGTCGAATTGAACGTCTTGATGGAAATCCGATTGGGGTTCCCTCAAAGCGAATTGTGGGTGGAATGCACACGTTGGCGCAGGGTATTTTTCGCAGGCTCCCTGCCGGCGTGGTTCATTTGTCAACCCCGGTGGGCGCAATTGACTTTGATGAGCATGGGGTGACGGTCAGCACCGAAGGTGAGGCCTGGCGCGCTAACAGGGTTGTGTTTGCGTTACCTCCTGCAACGGCACTGAATTTGATAGAGATAACACCCGAGCTGCCAGAGCACCTTGTCAGTGTCGCTCGAAAGACACCGGTCTGGATGGGAGCGGTAACAAAAGTCGTTGCGGTTTATCAGGAAGCATTCTGGCGAAATGACTCCCTGGCGGGAAGCGCGATGAGTCACGTGGGCCCAATGCGCGAGATCCACGACCTCAGTGACCCGAACGCGAATTTCGGCGCGCTCTTCGGGTTCAGTCGCGAACCGGTGAATGAAGTCACGGCGATCGCGCAGCTCACCGCGATTTTTGGGCCGCAGGCGGCCTCGCCACTGGAAGTAATGATCAAGGACTGGAGCAAGGAAAAGTACACCTCTCCACCCGGAGTGTTTCAGCTCAATGATTACCACCTCTTTGGCTCAGAAACACTGCGCTCGCCACACCTAGACGGCAGGCTCTACTTCACCTCCACGGAAACGGCACTTGATGCACCAGGTCACATTCAGGGTGCACTGTCAGCCGCGGCGCGAAGCGCTAGCGCACTTGTGGGGGCAAGGTTTTAGGCAGCAATGCAATTCCACTTGATGCTGGTGGAACCCGGTCACTGAGTGGTGGAACTGCGATTGGTTAGTGAACCCTCCATCGTTTGATCGCAGGCGACCAGTTCTATTTCGACTCGGGCGCCCAAGGGGAGACCGGCCACCGCCACGGTTGTTCGAGCGGGGTAGGGCGCCGTGAAAACAGTTGCGTAGACAGCGTTCATCGCCGCGAAGTCGTTCATGTCAACCAGGTACACGTTGACCTTGACCACGTCATGGAGAGTGAGGTCAGCAGCTGCGAGCACGGAGGCGAGATTCGCGAATACTTGTTTGGTTTGTGCGGCAATGTCGCCATCGATGAGTTGTCCCGTGACAGGGTCGATCGGAGTTTGCCCCGAAAGCAGGACGGATCCATCAGTTAAGCGTGCGGCATGCGAGTAAGGGCCAACAGGTTCCGGGGCGTGCGGGTCAGTGATCGTTGAACGCGTCATTCCGGCAGCCTACCGATCACGGCGTAAAACACGTTGGGTTTGGCGAATCGAAAGTAGCGCAAAGGAAATGAAGTATTTTTTTATCACCTTTGCGCGGTCAGCCATTGACTGAGAATTCTGCCGCTCTCGTGCAGTTCACCCGGATTAGTCGCAATCGATATATGTGCAACTCCAAGGCGAGCGATTTCTAAAGCCTCGAGTGAAGTTGATCCAACGACCGCAATAACCGGTCGATCATGAACACGACTTGCGGCAACCCCCACAATCTTTCCAAGAAATGATTGCGAATCAAGTTTGCCCTCGCCGAGCAGAACGGCATCCGCGGAATTTGCCAGCTCGTCGAAACGAACGAGATCGAGAACATAATCCGCACCGGAGAACAAGTTAGCACCCAGTGCTGACCACAAAGCGCCGGAAAGTCCTCCGGCTGCACCCGTATGCGGGATGCCTCTGGGATCACGCCCAAACCTCGTTGCATAATCAATGGCAACTGAATTGAGTCGCTGATTGAGAAGATCAACCGTTGCTGGATCCGCACCTTTTTGGGGGCCAAAAACTTTAGCGGCATCCTCGAATGGCACGGTGACATCACATAACACCTCGAGGGCGGTCCTGGCCAACTCTTTTTCGCTACCTTGCAGTGCATCAATTGCACCTTGTCCACCGTCTGTGGTGGCGCTCCCCCCGGTGGCCACGATGATTTTTGTGGCGCCGAGTTTGGCTGCCGAGATTATAAGTTCACCGACGCCCAGCGTAGATGCGCGAAATGAATCATTGGGGGTGCACCCGCTGAGGTTGAGTCCACAAACTTGCGCAACTTCAATGATCGCGAGGCGTTGATCGGGAACCCACCCCCAGCGGGCAAGGACCTGTTGGTCGAAGGGTCCTTGGACAGATTGAAATTTGGGTTCTCCTTGGAGTGCCAACAGCAGGACATCCAGTGTCCCCTCGCCGCCGTCAGCCAGAGGACACTCAACAGCAGTGAGTCCCTCCTCACGGATACCCGCAGAAATATATTCAGCCACTTGAGCCGACGAGAACGTGCCTTTAAATGAGTCTGGTGCGACAAGAATTGTGGGCACGAGGTTGAGTTCCTAGCGCTGCACAATGTGAGCAAGTGGCTCGCCGTTGTGCCAGCGATTAATCTGCGCTTGGACCAGTGCCCTTGCTCGTGGGAGAAAGGCGGACGTGTCCCCTCCAACATGAGGGCTGATGAGCACTCCGGGGGTTCGCCATAGTGGGTGATCGGGTGGTAGCGGTTCGGGATCCGTTACATCTAACGCAGCCCGGATACGTCCTTGTTGCGCATGCCGCACCAAAGCCTCGGTGTCAACGACACCACCTCTTGCTACGTTGACCAGTAGAGAACCTTCGCGCATCTGGGATAGAAATGAATCATCAACCAATCCTGTTGTGTGCACGTTCAATGGCACTGCTAAAACAACAACATCGGCCTCTGGTAGCAAGCGGTGAAGTTCTGACATGGCAACCACACCAGATCGTTGAGATCTGGCGACCAAGGTAACTTCAACCTCGAATGGAACAAGCCGTTGGGCAATTGCATGTCCGACACCGCCAGCACCAATGATCAACACTTTTCGATCGACGAGTGAGGGTCTGCGTTGATGAATCCATTCACCGTCTGGCATGGCTCGAGCAAAGTCATCGATGCCACGCAAGGCCGCCAACATAAGGCCAACGGCAAGTTCGGCCGTACTGGCGTCGTGCACACCAACTGCATTGCACAAGGTGACGTGCGCAGGCACGTAATCCAGTGCTGCATCGAAGCCCACTGTTAGAAGTTGGACAACCTGAAGGTTTGGCATTTGGTTGGTGAGCGCGAAGGTCTCAGTCGGACCCATGTACGTGGGAACGTAAAAACCTACCTGCGCGAGATTCGCCGCTTGGTCTGGGTAGCCAAGTTGCAAGTCGCCGGGAACGAGTACGGATAGCACAGTGGGTGCCTACACGCACACGGATACCAGGAGGGACGCCATCAACATGAATCTATGAGTTGAGAATTTTGGCCTTTTCAGCGGTGAATTCCTCTTCGGTGAGAATACCTGCATCGCGGAGGCCTGCGAGATCCTTGAGCATTGTAATTTTGTCTGAGCCCGGAGTGTCGGCTGCAGGCGCTTGCTGAGCGTTCTTTGCAGCCTCTTCAGCTGCCCATTTTTCGTCTTGCTTGTGTGCGACTTTATTGGATGCTGCGGTGGCTGCACCGGCAACGGCTGCTGCGCGAAGAATACGAGGCATTGGGTCTCCTTGGGAAATTAATCGGTTTAACTCTCGGTGATGCAAGCCTATGTCATGAACGCTGGGGTGGCTAGGTGCTGACAGTTTTCGATCCAAGAAACTGGCCTCATTGCGGTGGAGAACGGTATTGGACCTAATGAGATTGGCGCAAGACAGGAAAAAGCTCATGTTCCATGGGTGCACCCGCAGGAATTTCAAGGTTGAGTCCGTTGAAGTTGGGTGAGGTCACCCATTCGCGTGGTGCGTGAACCATGTCATCGCCCAAGAAGCGAAGTGAGAATGCGCGCCTTCGGTTCTGGCCGGGAACACCGTAAGCATGATGCAAGGTGAGCATGTGGAAAAAGACTGCATCACCTGGTTCCATTGCCCAGCCGATCACATCATGGCCATCTCGGTCAGATTCAATGTCGGGGAGTTCCTCGAGGGTTCCTTCAGGGAACCACTTGGCTTGATTGTCCATGAAAGTTCTCGGCATGAGCCAACCCTTTTTATGGGACCCGCGGGAGAACTCGAGGGTTGACTCAATGGCGACGGGATCAACAGGTGCCCACATGGAACAGTTGTTGAATCCGTCAACGTTGTAATAGGGCTGGTCCTGATGCCACGGTGTCACCTGCTGGGTTCCGGGTTCTTTTACGAGCATGTGGTCATGAAACAGGCGCACCTGGCTGCTCGACATGAGTGCGGCAGCAACATCAGCCGCCTTGGATTCAAACGCGATCTTTTCGAATTCGGGGATCCGCTGCCAGTTGCAGAAGTCTTCAACGAACTTGCCAGGGTCATTGGGTGTGCTGGCCACTTTAAACATGGGGCCAGGATTTGCCAGGTTGCGCTCAATTCCCGCGGCAATGATCTCAACTTCCTCGGGGGTGAAGAGGCCACGGATAATGACAACGCCATCTCGCCAGAAAGATTCAATTGATTCGGTAGAGATAATCACGCAGCCATACTAGGCCAGAACGCGTTTCACGGCCGAACGTCTAAGAAGTGAGTTCACCTAATTTGAAGTTGGCGAGTTCGCGCTCAGGTTGACGTTGACCGTCATGTTCTCCGAGAAAGTCATCGGTGGCATCGATCCCGCACATGCGCTCGATGTCGCCGGCACCGCCCGGATGCTCAGATATCCAATCGGTGAGGTCGTACACGTTGTTGTTGACCACAGACCAACAATCTTCGGATGAAGCATGGGCTGCGACATCGTTCATTGAGTAGGCGATTGTTTGTGACTCGGCAGCGGATTCTTGAGCACTTGCATCAGCGAGTTGTTTATCCCAAACTGATTTGGCCCCGGAATCTCCTGCAAGAACAGTTGCGGTGATCGCACTGAGTGAAAGCACAACCACTCCGATAGCGAAAAGTGTGGTGAAGATGGACTTGCGGCGTGAGTCCACCAGCCAGATCCAAATTGCGCTAACAACAAGCAGCGCTGCTGCGGCAAGGAAGGTTCGCTCACCCCACACGTGGTGTTCGAGGGAGACGCTGACCTCTTGATTTAGTTTCTGTCCTGAGTCTTTGGCGATAAAGGCCATACCGGTACTGAACAGAAGCGCTCCGCCAATGAACCCGAACTGAATGCGCCCGCGAAATCTTGGAACCAGAACGAGTGCAATCATGCCAAGGGCGCTGAGCGGGAGGAGGACTACAACGAAGTGAACGAATAGTGGGTGAGCGGGAATTCCGTTAATGGTTTCGAGCACGCGCTAGGCCTTCTTCTTCTTCTTCTTTTTAAGTACACCGATTTGGTAGGGAGCTAACTCGGTGGCAACACGGGAACTTCCCATGTGTTGCTGCTGGAAGGCTTTGGTTGCATCCTTACCGCACATTGCAATGATGCGAGATGCACCACCAGGATGTTTATTAATCCATCCGGTCAAGTTATAAACCTTTCCGTTGACGACACTCCAGCATGAAACTGCAGTTGCGTTCTTCTTGACCTTTTTGATCGTGATTGTTTTGGTTGTGTTGGGTGCGGCGATGACCGCGGTGGGAGCGACTGCCGCCCCGGTCAAAGAAATAGCGAGTGCGACGGCGAGGGCTTTGAACTTCATGGGAACAGTATGCGACATGGGGCTCAAATTTTGAAGTCCATGTTGGTTAATTTCAGGTAAGGACTAGAAAATCTATGAATTTGTCGATTTCGACTTATTTTCGTTCTGCAAGCAGATCCCGGATTTCCTGGAGAAGTTCAATCTCGGCTGAATTTGCTTGCTCGACGGAGGGTTGACGCTCCCGCCATTTGTTCAAAGGGGCGACAAAGACGAAGTAGATCACGGCTATGGTCAGAATAAATGTGATGAACGCGTTAACCATGAGAGTGATGTCGAATACTTGGCCGTTGACGGTGAAAGAGCCCGCCTCGACACCCCCGCCCAGTATTAACCCCACCGTCGGGGTGATGAGGGCATCCGTTACGCCCGTTATCAGTGCTGTGAAAGCTGCGCCCGCGACGAAACCAACGGCAACATCAATGACATTCCCACGTGAAATAAAGTCTTTGAACCCTGAAATCATGACGAAAGTTTATTGCATTTCGATTGGGAACTATTCCTTTTGGAGGGCGATTTCGGGCTCGTCGTAGTCGGCGATCTCAACCTTGGCTGGGCGCCTGATGAGCCAGGTGAAAAATGCCACGACCGCGACCAACCCGACAACAACTTCAACGAGTTGCAAAGTTCCACCTTGGGCAAAATCGATAAGGGCTCCGCCAATCTGCTGGCTGAGAATGAACACCGCCATGATGAGGACGAACCAACCAAACCCCTTGCGAAGTTTGTCGGGGTGCATTTTGCCAACGAATCGACTACCAATCAGTGCACCCGCAACTGCAGCCGCCGTGACAATGAGAGTGAAGTTCCAGTTGATTTCTGTCTCTGGGTTAAGCGCGACGAAGGAGCCCCCACCAAATGTCAATGCGTAGCCGGCGAATCCAGCTGTGGACTTCATGGCTACAACGAGAAGCGAGGTAGCAACTGCCATCGGCATGGGGAGTCCGCCCAAGAGCGCAAGGGCAGGGACCACGAGGAAACCGCCGCCAGCTCCAACAAGACCTGTGACCAGGCCAACCACGAGTCCATCGAGAATGATTCGAAACAGTGGAAGTCCAGCGTGATGCTCTGACTTAACTTGCTTGCGACCTCTGATCATGGCAACTGCGGTGACACCCATCATGATGGAGAACGCTCCGAGGAGCACCGCTCCTGGCAGGTGACTACCCACCTGTCCACCGAGGAATGCTCCAACCATGCCAGCACCACCAAAAATCAAACCTGTACGCCACACAACACGGCCTGCGCGCGCGTGACTAATGAGTCCAAAGAATGATGTGACAGCAACAACAAAAAGACTGGCGGTGATGGCTTGTTTGGCATCGAAGTCCAGGACATAGACAAGAAGTGGTGTAGTCAGAATTGACCCACCGCCACCCAGGATGCCAACGGCACCACCAATAAACAGCGCTAGAAATGCTGCAAGGACGATCATGATTCTCCTCGGTTGTAATGCCCCGTTGCCGCGGGTGTTTGTGATTTGTCTGAACCCAAAAAGTCAACTTCTAATGTAAAGCGATCTCCACGAATAAAGGTTTCGCGCCATTCGAGGGAGTGCCCGTTGCTGGTGCCGAGTCGTTCAAGCGAAAACCCCGCAGTTCCGTGTGGAATGTTGAGAGCCTCAGCGATGTGGCGCGGGGCACTCTGAGCAATGATTTTTTCGCGACCTGAATTCATCTCGACATTGCATCGACTTTTGAGTTCGCCGTAAAGTGACGTTTGCGTGAAGTCGGCATCGAGAATGGCGCGGGTGAGTTCTGCTGGAAGCCAGGATGTGTCATGTGCAAGCGGTTCGTAGTTGGCAAAGCGCACTCGTTCAAGTACCACGAGTTCCGTATCCGCCGGCAAACCGAGTTCAGCTGAGACTGTGGGGTTCGTTGTTGTGCGTAGTCTGCGGACTTTGCTCGTTTGAGCAACACCTTGTGCCTCGATCGTGGCGAATAGGGAATAGAGAGTGCCCAAGTTCTGGGAGTAGGGGCGTTCTTGAACGCTCGTGCCGCGGCCGCGTTCACTCTTCAGGATTCCCTCGGTGCGCAGAACACGCAGGGCCTCCCTGATTGTGTGCCGGCTGACCCCGTACTGCTCGGTCAGGTCGAGTTCGCCGGGGAAGTGACCGTCGAACTCATTGTTTTCAATGCGCCGGCGCAAATCATCATTGACCTGAGCCCAGAGGGGTAATGGATGTGCTCGATTTGGGGTAATGGCGCCGATGAGCGCAGATGAACCTGACAATTTTCCCTCCAAACTCGCCTATTTATCCCTAAACTCTGTTGGTACGCTACGCACCACACAGAATTGTACGGACATTCGGACAAAGAATGCAACAGGGATGGGGAAATATGTCAGATCACATGGATCAGAGGCACCAGGTTGTGATTATTGGCGGCGGGACGGGTGGAATTACCGTCGCAGCCCGGCTCAAAAAGGCTGGAATGGGCGACATTGCCCTCATTGAGCCAGCAGACACGCATTACTACCAGCCACTCTGGACTCTCGTGGGCGGCGGCCGCGCCAAGGCAGCCGACAGCGCACGACCCATGTCCTCGGTGATCCCCAAAGGCGTCACCTGGGTCAGGGACTCGGTCGTCTCGGTGAACCCAGAAGAGCGAACCGTGCGCACGGCACTGGGCAAAGTAATCGGCTACGACCGTCTCGTTGTCTCCCCGGGCATCCAACTCAACTGGGGCAAGATTCCTGGCCTCGAAGAAAACCTAGGTAAAGGCGGTGTTTCCAGTAACTACCGCTACGACCTGACACCTGTCACCTGGGCGAATGTGCGAAGGACTAAAAACGGCACAGCAATTTTCCACCAACCCATGGGTCCAATCAAGTGCGCAGGCGCACCGCAAAAGATCGCATACCTCGCCGCTGATTACTGGCGCGAGCAAGGAACCCTCAACAATATTCGCAAGATCATGGTTCTTCCAACGCCGGGAATGTTTGGAGTGAAGGTCTGGAGCGATGAACTCGTCAAAGTCGCAGCTCGATATGGCATTGAAGTGCGGTTCAACTCGCAGGTCACATCTATGACAGACACCACCATGGAGATCAAGAACAACGAAACCGGTGAAACGGAAACGATCGAATACAACTTCGCTCACATGGTCCCACCGCAGAGTGCGCCGGACTGGATCAAAGAATCCAGGCTCGATGACCCCGACAGCCCATTCGGTTACATGGCGGTTGATAAGAACACCCTTCAGCACACCAAGTACCCGGAAATCTTTGGATTGGGCGATGCAACCAACACACCTAATTCCAAGACCGGTGCAGCAATTCGCAAGCAGGCACCGGTGCTCGTGGAAAACCTGATGGCATCCATGTCCGGAAAAGCCATGAACGGTTCCTATGACGGATATGCATCGTGCCCCATCACAACAAGTCGTTCACAGCTGTTGCTCTGCGAATTCGACTACACCATGGAGCCGACGCCAACACTTCCATTGATCAACACCAAGAAAGAAATCAAGGAGTTCAATCTGTTTAAGAAGATTGGGTTGCCCGGACTTTATTGGAACCTGATGTTGAAGGGTCGTGCTTAGGAGTTCCCAGTTCCTGCGATTCGTACTGCAGTGTGATGAGAAATTCCAAGAGGTTGCTTCGTAGCGGGGTACTTGCCTGCATGAGGTCCTTCTGAGCATCGGCGTACTCACGTCGGCCTTCAGGCGACTCAACCCTGATCGCCTCGAGTCCAAACTCTGACACGTCATAGGGAGATGCCCGCATGTCTATTTGGCGTGCTCGGGCTGCATTCTCAAAACAGTCCATGACAAAGTCAGAGTTGATGAGGGGTGAGAACCAATTTGCCATTTTGTATAGGTCCATAGAGGCATGCAAACATCCAGGGTTTTCAAGACCGGGCTGGTTTTCTCGCGTGGGGGTGATCGTGTTCTGCGGCTTTGCCTCTGGGGTAAAGAAGCGAAATGCATCGAAGTGCGTGCAGCGAAGGCCAACTGAATCCACGGTGGCTGAAATAGTTTCGGGGCTGACACGAAGTGGGAGATCCTCATGCCGGACTTCGTTTTGGGCGAGGCCATAAACCATTGCCCACTCGTGGAGACCGAAACATCCCATGACGGGTGAACGTGAGGTGGTTCCCGACAAAATTTTTATTGCCATATCAAGGCGCGGGAGTTTATTGGAAAGCCAGGCAAGATCGGCAGTGACGCCGTTGTCAGTCTGGCGGTATCCCGCCAGAGTGAGGTAGGTCTCTGCCTCGGGTCCTTCGAGGGTGATGCCAAAACCGGGGTGCCAAATGAGGAGTTTTGCGGGCGAGAAAGGGTAGTAGTCGAAAAGAAAGTCATCCACCGCATGCTTATGCCCCACCGATCTACGGGCCAAGCGAGCATCCACCCACGGACGAACCCGGTCAGCATGCTGACCTGCCTTGAGCATCCACTGTTCACTGCGCACACGGTGACATTAGTTCAATGCGTAATTGTTGGGCCGCTGGCCCAGATGAGTTCTGAATGCCTTCCGTGGTTCAGGGACAAAAGCTGGTTGGGGACAACGCCGAACCACTTGATCTAGTTGCTGCGAACCTGACGCAGACCAATCGCAGAACAGCCTGCGATAAAAGGGCCGAGCCCAAAAGCGGAGATGGGGTCAAGGGTTCCCGTGCCATTGATTCGGCCGGCATGTGCCATGGCGGCCGCCCAAGCGAGGAATTCCGCAGTAAAAGGATAGGGAGCAGGGCCGCTCACTTGAACGGTTTCCAAGTGATGCCCAACAGCATCGTGGACCGTTGCGATGGCAACACTGCGTCCCGCGGTGAGTTCCGGTCCGCTTGGACCTTGGCCCGTTGTTGTTGGAATCGAACT
>JBDQMZ010000223.1:0-5199 GCA_040261955.1 Candidatus Nanopelagicales bacterium | reverse complement strand
TGGACAACTGCTGCTCGCCCAGACCGTTCGCTTCCCTCACCTTTTCCAGGTTGATGTGGAAGAGTTAGCCGATGCCGTTGCGGCCTGGAGGGATCAGCAGGACCGAGAGTTCAAAGAGTGGCTGGCGCGCCAGCCACCCAGAGAATAGTTAACGTTCTCACTCAGCGCGAGTAGTTAACCAATCCAGCCAGAAATTGGTTCTGCCGCGAAGTAGACAACAAACGCTGCTGACACAACCCACATGACCAAGGGGATCTCACGTGCTTTGCCTTGGAAGGTTTTAATCACGACCCATGACACAAAGCCAGCGCCAACACCGTTAACAATCGAGTAGGTGAATGGCATCAGGACAATGGTGAGAAATGCTGGGATACCGATTGCCAGATCCGTGAAGTCAATATGACGAACCTGCATCATCATCATTGCGCCAACAACAACGAGGGCGGGAGCAGCAGCTTCCCACGGAACAACACTGACCAATGGTGTGAAGAACATGGCGATCAAGAACAGGACGCCGGTGACCATGGCTGCGATACCGGTTCGGGCGCCGTCACCGACACCTGCTGCTGACTCGATGTATGCGGTGTTGCTTGACGAGCCTGTTGCGCCACCAACTACTGCTGCAGCAGCGTCAACGGCGAGAATTGCCTGCATGTGAGGGACATCGTTGTCTTCATCGAGCATGTCACCCTCGGCTGCGATACCAAAAGCGGTGCCCATGGTGTCAAAGAAGTCAGTGAGCATCAGACTGAAGACTGCCAGCCCCGCAGCGAGGGCACCGATTGCCGTGAATGCGCCGAAGAGGCTGAATTGACCAATCAGGCTGAAGTCAGGTGAGCCGATAACGGAGTCGGGGAGTCCTGGAATGTTGAGGCCCCAACCGCCGGGGTTTTCTTCGCTTCGGCCACCAACACCGAATGCTGCCTCAGCAATGAGGGCAATGATCGTGGTGACCACGATGCCAATGAGCAGGCCGCCACGAATCTTGAGCACCACCAGCACTGTCATGAGGAGCAAGCCAATTACGAATATGAATGCCGACCAGCCCGAGAGGTTGCCGTTGACCCCGAAGTTGATCAGGGGATTGCCAGGCCGGGTGATACCTGCATCGACTAGACCGATGAGTGTGATGAACATGCCGATACCGACACCGATGGCGAACTTGAGTGGATCAGGGATAGCGTCAAAGACTTTCTTGCGCAGCCCGGCGAACACCAGCGCCAGCACGAGCAAACCCTCGAGCACGATCAGTCCCATGGCCTCGGCCCAGGTCATTCGGGGAGCGAGGGAGTAGGCCACGACGGGCAGCAGTCCCAGGCCGGCGGCGATTGCCAGAGGGATGCGACCGATCACGCCCATGGCAATCGACATGATGCCGGCCACGAGGGCCATGACCGAGGCCACAGCAGTGATGGAGCCGCCCACGTCGCCGTATCCACCGATCAGAGAGCCGGTGGAATCGGTGGCGGTGCCAAGAATGAGGGGGCCAAGTACGACTATGTAGGCCATGGTCACGAAAGTGACGATCCCGCCTCGGAACTCGCGGGTGTAGGTGGATCCGCGCTTGGTGAGCTCGAACCAGCGGTCAATGTTGGATTTGTTGGATTGTGAGGATTCGCGGGTGTTTGACATGGCGGGATGCTACCGATTGCCACACCCCATATGTGGCATTTTTAGAAATTGCCCTGGTTGGCTTATGTTCTGTCGACTCAGGCGTCACAGGGGGTCACCTGCTTCACAATTCCCGCCTTGGGTACTCTTGGCTGCTGCTGTGGTTGGGCTTTGAGCCCGTTGCTGTGGCCTGAGCACCCGGGAAGGTGCCCAGTACGGCTCATCGGCAAAAGCCTTTGAGTACAGAAACCGAGTCCCTACGAGAGAGCAAGGTCGCTTCACATGAAAACCTATAGCCCCAAAGCCGGCGAGATAACTCGCGAATGGCTTGTCATTGACGCCACCGATGTTGTTCTCGGTCGGCTCGCATCCCAGGCTGCTGCGCTTCTGCGCGGTAAGCACAAGCCCACATTCGCCCCCCACATGGACATGGGCGACTTCGTCATCATTATTAATGCTGACAAAGTTGCACTCACCGGCTCCAAGTTGGAGCAGAAGAAGGCATACCGTCACTCGGGTTACCCCGGTGGCTTGACGGCAACCAGCTACTCCGAACTGTTGGAGAGCAACCCCGAAGGTGCTGTCACCAAAGCTGTGAAGGGCATGGTCCCTCACAACAAGCTCGGCCGTCAGCAGATGACCAAGCTCAAAGTTTATGCAGGTCCTAATCACCCGCATGCTGCGCAAAACCCCAAAGCTTTTGAAATTACCCAGGTCGCGCAGTAAGCGCACAGGAGAGGACCACAGTCGTGTCAGATGTTTCAGTAGTTGATGTAGTCGAAGAAGACTTCGAAGAAGTTCCCTCGGAATACACGAGCGAAAGTTCAAAGCCAGTAATTAGTCGCGACGTTGTTGTCGCACCAGCAAATGCAACAGGTCGCCGCAAGGAAGCCGTTGCTCGCGTTCGCCTCGTCCCCGGAACGGGACAGTGGAAGATCAACGGTCGCGAACTCAGTGACTATTTCCCCAACAAGGTGCACCAGCAGATCGTGAACGAGCCATTTGTCTCCTTGGGAGCCGTTGGCAAGTTCGATGTCATCTGCCGCTTGCATGGTGGCGGCCCCAGCGGACAGGCAGGCGCCGTGCGTCTGGGTGTTGCTCGTGCCCTCAACGAGATCGATGAAGAAGGTAACCGCCCAATTCTCAAGAAGGCTGGATTCCTCACTCGTGATCCACGTGCCAAGGAGCGCAAGAAGTACGGTCTGAAGAAGGCCCGTAAGGCTCCGCAATACAGCAAGCGCTAATCGCGTGAGCCTCTTTGGTACCGACGGTGTCCGAGGGCTGGCCAATAAAGATCTCACCGCCGAACTTGCACTGGATTTATCGGTGGCGGCTGCGCATGTTTTGGCAGATGCCGGTGAATTCACAGGCCATCGCCCCCGGGCGGTGGTGGGCCGCGACACCCGAGCAAGTGGCGAGTTCCTCGAGGCAGCAGTCGTTGCGGGACTAGCCAGCGCAGGTGTCGATGTCACTCTGGTTGGCGCATTACCAACCCCGGCAGTTGCTTACTTGGTTTCGCATTTTGAGGCTGATTTAGGCGTCATGTTGTCGGCATCGCATAACCCAATGCCCGACAATGGCATTAAGTTCTTTGCCCGCGGTGGCCTCAAACTCGATGATGCACTCGAAGCAGCAATCGAGCTACGCATGCGTGAACCGTGGGAGAGACCACTGGGCGGCGAAGTTGGCCGAGTGGTTTCAGCGCCGGACGCTGGAGATATTTTTGTTGAGCATTTACTTTCAACGATTTCCGCATCGCTATCAGGCTTAAAAGTTGTTGTCGACTGCGCCAATGGGTCAGCATCCGTGGTTGGCCCCGAAGCACTGCGCCGAGCGGGCGCCGAGGTAATTGCTATTCATGCCTCTCCCAATGGGCTCAATATCAATGAGAACTGCGGCAGCACTCATATCGAGGACCTGAGAGCAGCCGTTCTCGAACATGGTGCCGATGCAGGTATCGCTTTTGACGGCGATGCCGATCGTTGTCTGGCCATCGATGCTTTGGGCAATGATGTTGATGGTGACCACATTCTGGCGATCTTGGCCATTGCATTTTCTGAGTCCGGCACGCTCGCATCCAACACGATTGTGGCAACAGTGATGGCAAATCTTGGCTTCACCAACGCGATGCAGGCGGCCGGCATATCAGTCGTTGCAACAGCCGTTGGTGATCGTTATGTCCTCGAGGAAATGCGCGAAAATGGCTACACCCTGGGTGGGGAGCAAAGCGGCCACGTTGTCATGAGCGAGTTTGGAACCACGGGTGACGGAATCCTCACAGCACTCCACCTCCTTGCCCGCATGAAGCAGCGCAGCACTTCTCTATCAGAACTCGCGGGTGTTGTCACCAAACTGCCCCAGGTACTCATCAATGTCAGTGATGTGGACCGAGCGGCGCTGGAAACGAACACCAGGGTTGCGCAAGAACTTGAATTACTTGAATCGGCCCTTGATGGCGATGGCAGGATCTTGTTGCGCCCCTCGGGGACCGAACCGGTCATTCGCGTGATGGTGGAGGCTGAAAGCGAGGTTGCAGCCCTGCGGGTTGCTGAGCAGCTAGTTCGTGTGATCACGGCGGAACTGTCGCTTGGTAATTAATCTGTAGCCGTGTCCTTCATGTGGGCGAGAGTAAATGTGCGCCTTTGCTTCGAGTCACGCTGCTTCGGGCGTCAGGGGAGCGCATCAGCCACTATTGAGCCTGTCGCCACTACGCTGGGCTTGTGTGTGGAATCGTTGGATATGTCGGCCAGAAGCAGGCTCTCGAGATAATCGTCGCCGGATTGCGGCGAATGGAGTACCGGGGCTATGACTCTGCAGGCGTGGCGGTCGTGGCTGACGGAAAGCTCGAGGTTCGCAAGAAGGCCGGCAAGCTGGTCAACCTAGAAACCCTCCTGGGAACCGATCCACTCCCGCAATCAACAACAGGCATTGGTCATACCCGCTGGGCGACCCATGGTGGGCCCACCGATCGTAATGCGCACCCGCATGTGAGCTCAGACCATCGCATTGCCGTTATTCATAATGGGATCATCGAGAATTTTCAATCATTACGCGCCGAGTTGGAATCAACGGGCGTGATCCTTGAATCCGAAACAGACACCGAGGTTGTCGCGCACCTGATCTCGCAGGCTCTCCCTTCGGTGGACCATGATCTGCCACGAGCAATGCAAGCGGTGTGTTCTCGGCTTGAAGGTGCATTCACACTGGTTGTTGTTGATTGCGAGCAGCCCGACCTCGTGGTTGGTGCTCGCAGAAATTCACCGTTGGTTGTTGGGCTCGGCACCGACGGCAACTTCTTGGCCTCCGATGTTGCCGCGTTTGTTGATCACACGCGCAATGCGTTGGAGCTGGGACAGGACCAAATTGTCATCCTCCGCGCTGACTCTGTAGTTGTTACTGACTTCTCAGGAAATGTTGAGCAAGCCAAGCCATTCACCATCGACTGGGATGCATCCGCTGCTGAAAAGGGTGGCTTCGACCTGTTCATGCAAAAGGAGATCTCCGAACAACCCAAGGCGGTCGCTGACTCGCTGCTCGGTCGCATCGATGAATCACATCGCATCAAACTTGATGAGTTCAATCTTGAAC
>JBDQMZ010000222.1:0-4101 GCA_040261955.1 Candidatus Nanopelagicales bacterium | reverse complement strand
GTCGCCCTTGACCAGGAGGACCACATTGATTGAATTTGATGAGCTTCCAGTCTTGAACAGCCCCGTCATGCTGGCCGCATTTGAAGGTTGGAATGACGCTGCGGAGAGTGCATCAGGGGTTCTCAACCACTTGCGTGATGTGTGGAATGCAGAATTATTACTGGAACTTGATGCCGAGGAATATTATGACTACCAAGTAAACCGGCCAAATATTTTTATAACCGATTCTGGGGAACGCAGCATTCTCTGGCCCGCAACAAAAATCTTTGTTGCCCGCGGAGTACTTTCCGGTCGGGATCTAGTTCTGGTTCAAGGGATTGAGCCCAACATGAAATGGCCGCAATTCACACGGGAAATTCTCGGTTTGGCAGCAGAACTTGATGTTGACCTTGTAATAACCCTTGGAGCATTACTATCCGATAATCCGCATACGCGACCCGTTCCTATTTCGGCCACATCCAGTGATCAATCTCTACTCGTAAAGTTGGATATTGAACCCTCGACATACGAGGGGCCCACTGGAATTGTTGGAGTGATCAGTCACGCTTGTGAACAATTCGGTATTGGTTCCATATCACTGTGGGCATCAGTCCCTCACTACGTTGGTCAGTCCCCTTGCCCTAAGGCAACGCTTGCACTGGTGGAACGAATCGAAGACCTTCTCGACGTTCCAATACCGCTGCGTGAATTGCTGGAAGACTCACGCGCTTGGGAAATTGGTGTCAACGAATTGGCAGAGGATGATGAAGAGATCGCTGACTACGTCGCTCAACTAGAAGAGGCACGAGACACGACTGATCTGCCAGAAGCAAGTGGTGACGCAATTGCCAAGGAGTTCGAGCGGTACTTGCGTCGTCGCGATGGGTAACCGTTAATCACGAAGTGCCAAGTATTCCTTGATGGACTGGGCTGTTGCAGAGTCGAACTGACTCACGGATCCGGAGTTTTCAAATGAACCAAGGATTCCGGTTGCCACTTTCTTGCCCAGCTCAACGCCCCACTGATCAAATGAATTGATGCCCCAAATCGCACCCTGAACGAACACGGAGTGCTCGTAGAGCGCAATTAACGCGCCTAAGGTCCGCGGTGTCAGGTCCTGCATCATGATCATGGAGACGGGTCGATCACCTGGCATAACTTTATGGGCCACGAGATCGGGATCAGTTCCTTGCAATGCGAGTTCCTCGGCGGTTACTCCAACGGAAAGTACCGATGCCTGTGCCAACGCATTTGCCACAAGTACCGGCTGCGAATTCGTTGCAGGCTGGTTCTCCTTTGCCACAACGATTATGTCGGCGTCAATCATTGACGTTCCTTGGTGGAGTAACTGATAGAAGGAATGCTGCCCATTTGTTCCAGGCTCACCCCAGTAGATAGCCCCCGTTGAATAGTTCACCGGTTCACCATCCGAACGTACCCGCTTGCCATTGCTCTCCATGGTCAATTGCTGGAGGTAGGCGGGAAAGCGTGATAGATACTCTGAGTAGGGAAGGACGGCAGTAGTTTCAATGCCAAGGAAATTTCTATTCCAGATGGCCGCTAATCCCATGAGCACAGGGACATTGTTTTCAAGAGGTGCTTTCTGAAAATGAACGTCCATGTCATGGAAACCAGCGAGCATCTGAAAAAAATTGGTTGGCCCGATCGCAATCATGGTACTCAAACCAATGGCGGAGTCCATGGAGTATCGACCACCAACCCAATCCCAGAATCCGAACATATTGGTGTTATGTATTCCAAATTCCCCCACGGCTGCCGCATTTGTGGACAGCGCAATGAAGTGGCGTGGAACAACTTGTTCAACGGGATAGTCACTAAGCCGCTCAAGAATCCATGTTCGAGCAATGTGAGCATTCGTCATGGTCTCCGTTGTGGTGAAAGTTTTAGAAGCCACAATGAAAAGAGTGGTCTCTGGGTCGCTGCGCGCCAGCACTCTCTTGAGATCGGTGGGGTCGACATTGGAAACAAATGAGCAGGATATGTGCGGTGCGACATAAGCCCCAAGGGCAATGTAGGCCATTGCCGGCCCTAGATCCGAACCGCCAATTCCAATATTCACCACATGATCGATTGGCTTACCAGTTGCTCCTTTCCACTCCCCTGAACGAATGCTGTCTGCGCATCTGGTCATCTGATCGAGGACTTCATGGACTTGAACGACAACATCGGTTCCATCAACCACAAGTGATGATCCGGCAGGTGCGCGCAAGGCGGTGTGTAGCACGGCTCGATTTTCGGTGGTGTTGATGTGGTCACCCCTGAACATTGCGTCGCGGTGAGATTCAACGCCTGTATCGCGTGCAAGGTTCAAAAGCTCGTTCAATATCGTTTTATCCAGCCTCTGACGTGAAAAATCAGCATGGATGCCGGCTGCCTCACGACGCAAATAGGCGCGGTCATGGTCAAGAAGCGTTCTGATGGGCCCAATTGTTGCTGAAAGTTCATTCAGAGCGGACCAGGACGCAGTGGTTGAGGGATCGATCATTACCGTAGCCTTGCACAGGAAAACACTTGTCATGTACCTGGTGCGCGTGAAAGTGCTGGTTCATGTCGTTGACGACCAAGGAGTAGGCGTGTCTAATACTGAGACAGCAACGAACACAAACATGACAATTGGCATGGTGGGGCTGGGACGCATGGGGGCGAATCTTTCGCGTCGTGCGATGCGCGCGGGTATTGCAATTGTTGGAACCGACCGCAGCGCAGACCTGATGGCTGAGCTGGCTGGAGCGGGCGCTGAAGTCGCGCCAACGCTCTCGGACCTTGTTGCCAAACTTCCGACACCCAAAACGGTCTGGGTCATGGTTCCCGCTGGGGATCCAACCGCCCACGTCATTGATGAGTTGTCAGGACTGCTCTCAAAAGGCGATTGCATTATCGATGGCGGAAACAGCTATTACCGGGATGACATTGAGCGAGCAACAATTCTCGCGCAGAAGGGAATCGAATTCATCGATGTAGGAACTTCCGGTGGTGTCTGGGGACTTGACCGCGGTTACTCCCTCATGATCGGTGGACCAAATTCAGCCGTTGAGCGGCTCGTACCCCTTTGGCAGGCTCTGGCACCTGGTATCAATGCAGCGCCTCGAACAAACCCAACAAACCCTGAGGGGCCAGCAGAAGAAGGCTGGCTTCATTGCGGTGCTCATGGTGCGGGGCATTTTGTCAAAATGGTGCACAATGGAATCGAGTATGCCCTCATGGCAGCGTACGCTGAGGGCCTCAACATTCTCAAACACGCGAACGCAGGGTCCACAACCGCTGATCACGATGCAGAAACTGCACCGATGCTCAATCCAGAGTTCTATCGGTACGACATAGACATTCCAGCAGTCGCCGAGGTGTGGCGTCGCGGATCCGTTATCGGATCTTGGCTACTTGACCTCACGGCAGCTGCGTTACAAGAAAGTCCCGAACTCACGGAATTCTCCGGGCGCGTTTCGGACTCCGGTGAAGGGCGCTGGACAGCAATCGCGGCTATCGACGAGGGTGTTCCCACGCCAGTTCTGACATCCGAGTTATTCGAAAGATTCGAGTCTCAAGGGAATGCTCGTTTTGACAACCAAAGTCTCAGCGCAATGCGCAAGGGCTTCGGTGGCCACGACGAGAAAAAAGGGCCATAAAGATTTTTACGAGCCCTAAAACTCAACCCCGAGCAGTGAGTTGCAAAGTGCTGTAACCAGGGGTCCGCCATTGCTGTTCCCGCCGGTGGTCAATGACTGTCGTGCCCAGTTGTCCACGGCATCCAGCGCACTAGGAGTTTTTAGGTCGTCACTGAGAACCTCGCGAACGCGTTCCAATACCGGTTCCGCGGGCAGCGTTTGATTGAGTTTGACAGCCGACCGCCACATGTCCAAACGGGTCACGGCCCCTTCAAGACCGTGAGGGGTCCACGCCCAATCGGAGCGGTAATGATGGGTGAGAAGCGCTAATCGGATCGCCATGGGGTCCACTCCATCCCGGCGCAAGGTGGACACAAAAACCAAGTTCCCACGCGATTTGGACATTTTGTGACCCTGCCAAGAAACCATGCCTGAGTGCACATAGAAGCGCGCAAATGGAGCCCTGCCAGTAATGCGCTCCGACTGGGCCGCGCTCATT
>JBDQMZ010000221.1:0-2999 GCA_040261955.1 Candidatus Nanopelagicales bacterium | reverse complement strand
ATCAAGGTCGAACCAACCGAAGAAGCAAAGTCCGCCATGTACGCATCCTTCAGCGGATACGACGACATGGAGTACTCCTCATTCGGCACCACCTCGGGCGAAGCAGTTCCGCTGGAAGAGTTCGAGTTCCGCGGGTTCTAAGTTCCGAGACAACAATTTGTGGCCATGAGTCACTAGTAAATCCCCCGCCTTGGCGGGGGATTTACTTTTTAGTGCGCCAATTTGGCAAACCACTGGAGTGCAACAGATAAACAAGTGACTTTATGTTGACTTAACTTGAGGTGTCTTGCAGTCACAACCCGATGCCCGTGATGGCAACACCGTATTTCTACGGTCGTTTTGGGGTACAGTGAAGAAGTAATTGAAGCAGCTTTAATTGATAGTTAAGGAGATCCCATGTCGCAGCAAGAGCCCACTGGGCCATCGGCAGAACAAGCTCCGGTTGCTCCACCTGTTGATCCCATTCAAATTTATGCACCACCCAAACCCACCGTGGACCAGTTCGGTAACCCGATCAGTCCCAAGTCGCGTCTTGCTGCCGCGCTGCTGTGTGGGCTCATTGGTGCCCTCGGTGTCCATCGGTTCTATGTGGGCAAGATCGGTACCGGCATTTTGATGCTGATCACGTTGGGTGGGCTCGGCATCTGGCAACTCATCGACTTTATTGTCATCGTGGTCGGTTCATTCAAGGACAAGCAGGGCCGAGTCCTGATGAACTGGCAGTAACCTAGGGCCATGAGCGATCAAGAACCTGGCCAGAATCCCCCTGAAGAGTCGATCTGGAGTGAAGGGGCTCCCGTGGCCGCAGCACCCGCTGCATCGGCTTCTGACGTAGTGGCCGTTTCGGCGCCCACGTCCTCCAACGCCATCGTGGCTCTGGTGCTCTCGATCGTCAGTTGGGTGGTCTGCCCGGTTATTTTTGCCATCGTGGCCCTGGTATTCGCCAGCAAGGCGGATAAAGAGATCGCCTCTAGCAGTGGGCGCATTGGGGGAGGGTCCCTGGCGACGGCGTCGAAAATCCTCTCTTGGATCAATATTGGCGTCTTTGCAGCCCTCTTTGTCTTAGGCATACTGGTGCTGCTTTTCCTCACAATTGCAGGGGTTTCCAGCAATTAAGTGCTAAAGATGACCCCCACTTTGACCCCATGAAGTAGGGGCATGTAGTGTTCGACCTCGTGCCTGACCCCTCAGGCACTGTCTCGTGTGTCGCTCTTGTAATTGGCAGATTTACCTGCTAATTGGACGCAGCGTCGCGCGGTGCTAAGCCACCGGAGATTCCCTGCGAATTTTGGCGTAGTTGCGTGCCCGAAAAGGTGCGACACGCCCGAGCGCGTGGGTCGTCCCGATTAACCGAAAACGAACGAGAAGGCAGGAGAGGCGCAACGTGCCTACCATCCAGCAGCTGGTCCGCAAGGGCCGGCAGGACAAGGTCTCCAAGAACAAGGCCCCAGCCCTCAAGGGCAGCCCACAGCGGCGCGGGGTCTGTACACGTGTGTACACAACCACACCCAAGAAGCCGAACTCAGCGCTTCGCAAGGTGGCACGTGTGCGGTTGACCTCACAGGTGGAAATCACCGCCTACATCCCAGGTGTGGGTCACAACCTCCAGGAGCACTCCATTGTGCTTGTCCGTGGTGGTCGTGTCCGTGATCTGCCCGGTGTTCGTTACAAAGTCATTCGCGGAGCACTTGACGCCCAAGGTGTCAAGAACCGCAAGCAGGCACGGTCTCGCTACGGCGCGAAGAAGGAGAAGGCCTAATGCCTCGTAAGGGTCCAGCAGCCAAGCGGCCAATCGTTATCGATCCCGTTTATGGTGCTCCACTTGTCACCCAGCTGATCAACAAGGTTCTCCTTGATGGAAAGCGCTCCGTTGCTGAGCGCACGGTCTATGGCGCACTCGAAGGTTGCCGTGAGAAGACCGGTACCGATCCCGTGCAGACGCTCAAGCGCGCACTCGACAACATTCGTCCAACCCTCGAAGTTCGCTCCCGCCGTGTTGGTGGCGCGACCTACCAGGTCCCCGTTGAGGTCAAGCCCAATCGCAGCACCACTCTTGCCCTGCGTTGGTTGATCGGATACTCCCGCCAGCGTCGTGAAAAAACAATGACCGAGCGACTCATGAATGAAATCCTCGATGCATCCAATGGTCTGGGAGCAAGTGTCAAGAAGCGCGAAGACACCCACAAGATGGCCGAATCCAACAAGGCATTCGCTCATTATCGCTGGTAACACCCCAAGAACTTAATAGCCGCTCGAAAACCAGAACCACTCACAGATAAACGGAGATAGTCGTGTCAACAGGAACCGTCCTCGACCTCGCCAAGGTCCGCAACATCGGGATCATGGCGCATATTGACGCGGGCAAAACCACGACAACCGAGCGCATCCTTTTTTACACCGGCATCAACTACAAAATCGGTGAAGTTCACGAAGGCGCAGCCACCATGGACTGGATGGAGCAGGAGCAAGAGCGTGGTATCACGATCACTTCTGCTGCGACCACCTGTGAGTGGAAGGGCAACACGATCAACATCATTGACACACCCGGTCACGTTGACTTCACCGTCGAGGTAGAGCGCTCACTGCGCGTTCTTGACGGGGCCGTCACAGTGTTTGACGGTGTCGCGGGTGTTGAGCCACAATCCGAAACGGTCTGGCGTCAAGCGGACCGCTACAGCGTTCCTCGCATGTGCTTCATCAATAAGCTCGACCGCACCGGCGCTAATTTTTACATGTGTGTCGACATGATCATCTCCCGCTTGAACGCTGTGCCTTTGGTACTGCAGCTTCCCATTGGAAACGAAGCAGATTTCATCGGTGTTGTTGACCTCGTTGAAATGCGCGCACTCACCTGGCGGGGAGAAACCGCCATGGGCGAGGACTACGAAATCGAAGAAATCCCCGCAGACATGATCGAGCAGGCCAACGAATGGCGCGAGAAGCTGATCGAAACTCTCGGTGAAGCTGATGACGAAATCATGGAGAAGTACCTCGAAGGT
>JBDQMZ010000220.1:0-4975 GCA_040261955.1 Candidatus Nanopelagicales bacterium | reverse complement strand
CGCACGCCCGCGCCGCGACATTGACTCGGCCTACCTCGACGCCATCCATCATTTGGTAGAAACCTTTACCCGGCTCGCCGCCGAGAAGATCATCTTGGGACAGGACTAAGCCGTCCATGATCATCTCCGTGGTGTCAACACCTTTATAACCCATTTTCTCGATTTTGCCAGGAATGGTTAAGCCGGGGCGAACTTCACCGAAGCCTGATTCCTTTTCAATGAGAAACGTCGACATTTTCTTATAAACACTGGCATCTGGTGCTGCACCTTCATCGGTGCGAACAAGCGTTGCAACCAAAGTGGATGAGCCACCATTGGTGAGCCACATTTTTTGACCGGTGAGAACGTAGTCGTCACCTTTTTTCACCGCTTTGGACGTGATCGCGGCAACGTCTGACCCGCAGCCCGGCTCGCTCATGCTGAAAGCACCACGAATCTCACCCGTTGCCATGCGTGGCAGGTACTTTTCCTTTTGTTCTTGAGTGCCGTGATGCATAACCATGTAGGCGACAATGAAGTGGGTGTTGATTACACCGCTGACACTCATCCAGCCGCGGGCAATTTCCTCCACCACCAGTGCATACGTCAACAAAGACTGGCCAAGGCCGCCATATTCCTCAGGGATCATCAAACCAAAAACGCCAAGTTCTTTCAGGCCATCGACAATCTCTTGGGGGTACTCATCAGCGTGCTCAAGATCATTGGCCACCGGGATGATTTCCTTGTTCACAAAGTCTTTCACTGCAGCCAAAATCTCAATTTGGATTTCATCCAAACCATCTGTTTGAGCCAATCGCGTCATGTGATTCCCCTACTCCGGTGCCGTGAATGTTTGTGTTCGCGTCATGCCCGCGGCGCGACCCTTGCTGGCAACAACGAGCGCCATCTTGCGTGATGCTTCATCGATCATTTCGTCCCCCAACATTGCCGCACCTTTTGCGCCGCCCGCTGCCGAAGTTGAGTAATCGTAAGCGTCAAGAATCATTTCCGCATGGTCATAATCTTCTTGTCTCGGGGAATAGACCTCATTTGCCGCATCAATCTGACCTGGATGCAGCACCCACTTGCCGTCAAATCCCAGGGCAGCAGAGCGGCCAGCGACGCGTTCGAAGCCTGCGACATCCTTGATTTGTAAATACGGGCCATCGATAGCTTGCTTGTCAAATGCTCGGGCCGCCATCAAAATGCGCATCAGGATGTAGTGGTAGGCATCTCCGGTGTCGTAGCCGGGAGGCTGCTCTCCAACGACCAACGACTTCATGTTGATACTTGCCATGAAATCTGCTGGGCCAAAGATGATGGTTTCAACGCGTGGACTTGCCTGCGCAATAGCGTCCACGTTGATCAGACCCAGTGCATTTTCAATCTGGGCCTCAATTCCAATTTTGCCGATTTCAAGTCCATTTGTTTTTTCCAATTGGGTGAGCAGCAAATCAAGAGCGATTACTTGATCTGCCGTTTGAACCTTTGGCAACATGATGCAGTCAAGATTTGCTCCGGCGCCTTCAACAACTTCAATGACATCCGCGTAAGTCCACTGGGTTGTCCAATCGTTCACTCGCACCGTGCGAATCTTGTCGCCGTAGCCCCCCTCATTGAGTGCGGCGACAATGTTCTTACGCGCTTGCGGTTTGGCAAGTGGCGCGACGGCGTCCTCGATGTCCATGAAAACTTGGTCGACCGGCAAGCCACGGGCTTTGTCCAGCATCTTTTCGCTGCTGCCTGGGACCGCGAGATTGGAACGGCGAGGGCGCAGTGTGCGCTCAGAAGGTGTCACTGACATGCGCCCAAGCGTAGCCACAGATCCCCCTACTCGCTGGTCCTGATCTTCACTGTGGTGCAGGTCACCCTATGCTCACGATGTGACCGAGCAACCCGCTGGATTTGTGCTCCCGGCCAAAAAGTTGACGCGCGCCCGCTTTGCCACGATTTTCCTGTTTTTTATCAATGGTCTTGCCCTCAGCGCAGTGACCCCACGACTGGCCGATCTTCAGAACCAGCTATCCATGAGTGATATCGCGGTGGGAGCAGTTTTGAGTGCGGGCGCCGCTGGCGGCCTTATTTTCGGGCCGTTTGCCGCCGTAGGAATCAAGAATCTGGGCAGCGGGAAGTTCTCAATGATTGCAGTGACCGTCATGTTGCCGCTGCTCCCATTTGTCGGCCTCGCCCCCACGGTCGTTGCTTTGGGCCTCGTGATTTTCGCTATTGGCGCCGTCGACTCCGTGCTCGATGCAGCCCAAAATGCGCACGGTCTCGAACTTCAGCGGATTTATCAACGCTCGATCATCAACAACATGCATGCCTTCTGGGCACTCGGAACAGTTGTCGGCGCACTCATTGGCGCGATTACCTTGGCACTTGATTTCTCGCTGACATGGACGCTCGCAGGCGTCAGCATTCTTGGACTTCTCGGCGTCGTTGTCACGTTCACCTGGGTTCTCCCGCGAACAGTGAGTGGATTGGATGCGACCAAGTCGGCGGGTATCAATATCGCCGACGAATTCACATCAGATCATTTGAGCACGGCGGACCCAAGTTCCGTGGCACCCATTGGATCGTCGAATTTCTCAGTTGCCCGAGTATCGGCACCGATGGTTCTCGTTCTCGGAGCATTAGGGTTCCTCACCGTCTTGGCCGTAACGGTCGAGGACGTTCCACAGCGATGGAGTTCGATTTACCTGACTGATATCGGGTTACCTGCCGGCAGTGTGGGCTTTGGTGTTGTTGCGTTCACCATCTCACTCACAATTGGTCGATTCCTCGGAGACTTCTTTGTCAACAAATTTGGTGAGCGAGCGGTCGCCCAAGTCAGCATGGCCGTGACCGCGGTGGTTCTCGCCGGAGCTCTATTGGTGGGCAGTGCAGCGGCATTTATTGGGGCCTGCATTGTGGCGGGGCTTGGAGTTGCAACTCTCTTCCCTGCTGCCATGCATGCCGCGACCTACGTTCCCGGTATCAGTCCCGGATCGGCGGTCACGGTCGTCAGCTGGATTTCACGCGCAGGGTTTGTTCTTGCCCCGCTCATTGTTGGAATCATTGCGCAAAACCTCGGCGTTCAATGGGGCATTGGAATTGCAGTGCTTGCAGCACTCGTGATCATTCCCCTGGCTCGAGTACTGCGCCCTCGCACCCGCGTGGAAACATAATTAAATCGGTGAAGTTTCAAGTGGTTCTTTGATCTGAGAGCTAGACCGAATAACAATGACAATGCCGAGCAAAATCAACGCCGCCGCTGGATAGATGGCTAATGGTGGTGTCTGACCCAGCCAAATGGCCGCAACGAGCGCAGCTCCCGGCATCTCGAGCAAAATAGTCAGCGATACGAATGTTGCAGATGAATTCGCCAACACCTTATTCATCAACGTGTGCCCAAGGAGTTGAGCACCCAGCGTGATTCCGAGAATCATGAGCCATGCTTGTGCGCTGAAACCAACGAGTTCCTGCTGAAAAACAAATAGCAGCGGCAGGATCGTTATTGCAGCGACTCCGTAGAGCAAAAAAGTCATGGTTGCTGTCGAAACAGACTTTCGCACTTGTTCGCCCACGGAAACGTAGGCCGCAGCGAAAATCGCACCCACCAAAGCCAGGAGGTCACCGATGAGGTGGCGGGTGTCGAGTTGAACGTCGATGCCAGACAACAAAATTACTCCGGACAGCGCAATGCCAATACCAACCCACGCGGCCGGTGAAATTCGAACCCCTCGCGCACGTGCGATGAAAGCTGCCCAGATCGGTTGAGTTGCAACCAATGCGGTCGATGCCGCGACCGACGTAAACACGAGTGATGGAATCCAAGTAGCGAAATGCAAGCCAAGGAATATGCCGGCTGTGCTCGTTAGCTTGATTTCGCGTCTGGTCAGCCGCTTGAGTGACCCACGATCACGAAAGGCAACCCACAATCCGGTGAGACCACTACCAATGAAGCACCGCCAAAATGCGATCGCGAGCACCGGTGCTGCGGTGGCCGCAATGACCGGCCCGCTGAGGGCGATGAAGACCACGGCCACGGCCAGTGCAATGAGATCCCCCGCCGGGGGTGGACGCAATGAGTCCACTTCGCCCCCGCTCGATGCCCGTGCCATGAGGGAAGCCTGCCCTAGGCATAGTCGCAACCTTTTATGGGATACCTCTATATGGGGACAGCCTTCCCAAGATCGCCTTCCCGAGATCGAACGGTAACCTTCCCGAGTGAACACAAACCCGCGCGTCTTCCTCGCCCGCCTGAATGGTTTGGGCGTTTTTGATCCCATGGGGGATCAAATGGGCAAGGTTCGTGACTCCATCGTGGTTCTGCGCACAGGATCCAACCCCCCGCGGCTGACCGGTTTGGTCGTTGAAGTACCCCCTCGTCGCCGAATTTTTGTCCCCATGACCAAAGTCACCACCATTGATGCCGGGCAAATTATTGTGACCGGAACCGTTAACCTGCGACGCTTTCAGCAGCGTCGAAACGAAACACTCGTCACCGCCGAGCTTCTTGACCGTTCGGTCACCATGAGCGCAACCGGCGAGGTTGTCACAATCGCCGACGTCAGTGTCGAGCAAACTCGAAGCAGGGAGTGGCTCGTTGACCAACTCTTTGTTCGGCGTGCGCCCACGGGTTTACGCCGCCGCTCGGAGAAAATGACAGTTGCGTGGAATGCGATAACCGGGCTCTCGCTTCCGAATCAAGACCAGCCGGCGGAACAACTCCTGGCGACAATGGATTCACTTCGCGCTGCCGACGTTGCCGCGATGCTGCATGAATTGAGCCCCAAGCGGCGAATTGAAATTGCGCGGGAATTCAACGATGAGCGATTAGCCGATGTCCTCGAAGAGTTGCCGGATCAAGATCAGGTTGAGATCTTGGAAACTCTCGAAGCAGAGCGTGCAGCTGACGTCCTGGAGGAAATGGATCCTGATGACGCCGCCGACCTTATTTCCGAGTTACCTCCCGAGCGGGCCGAGGATCTCCTCGAGCGCATGGAACCTGATG
>JBDQMZ010000219.1:0-3890 GCA_040261955.1 Candidatus Nanopelagicales bacterium | reverse complement strand
GATGATGCGGATCTTGTGCTCTGGCAAACCTGCGACCATGGCGTAAACCGTCCGGTGCGCATGTGGTGCCTGGCTGGTGGTGTACATGGTCAATTGCCCAGTCACCTTGTCCAGGTAGGACACGGAACCACAGGTCTCCATGGGTGCCGGGTGCACACGTGGGTACATGATCTCCTGAGTAACAACGACACAGTTGGGATCAGCCTCAGCCTGTGCAATTGCCTCTGCTGTACCAATAGCGTTGCCTGACTCCCAGGTCTTGTGACCGTGGACATCGGTGATCGAGTTATCGGTTTGGCCTTTGTCGTCACGGATAACTGGAGCATCTGGCTCCATCGCTTTCTTGGCATCCATGACTGGCTCGAGTTGTTCGTAGTCAACGTCGATCAGTTCCAGTGCATCCTTGGCAATGTAACGATCAGTTGCAACAACGAAAGCAACTTCCTGACCCTGGAAACGGACTTTGTCCGTTGCGAGGACTGCCTGAGTGTCATAAGACAGCGTTGGCATCCAGGCGAAGTTGTCACCGAGGAGCGAAGGACGGGGAATGCCCTCGAGGGTCTTTCCTGTGATGACAGCTACAACACCGGGAAGTGCTTCGGCTGCCGAGGTGTCGATGCTCTTGATGCGGGCATGTGCGTATGGGCTGCGCAGAATCGCACTGTGCAGCATGCCGGGGAGATTAACGTCATCGACGTAGTTGCCTTCGCCACGGATGAAGCGTTGATCCTCGACACGCTTCATGTTTCCGAACCCAATGGGGTTACCTGCGGGACTGAGAGGTGCTTCTTCTACTGCGGTCATGCCTTTACCTCATTCTCTGCGGGGTGCTCAGCCGCCCATTGGATTGACTTGACGATGTTGTGGTAGCCGGTACAGCGACAGAGCTGGCCGGAGATACCCTCACGGATTTCTTCTTCAGAGGGGTTAGGGTTGTTATCGAGTATCCAACGACCGGTCATCATCATGCCTGGTGTGCAGAATCCACACTGCAAACCATGACATTCACGGAAGCCTTCCTGGATCGGATCAAGTTGGCCATTTTGCTCAAGACCCTCAACGGTGCGTACTTCGCGACCGTCGGCCATGGCCGCCAAGATGGTGCAACTCTTGACGGGTTCTCCGTCAACCCACAGCACGCAGGTGCCACAGTTGGATGTGTCGCAACCCCAGTGTGTGCCACGAAGTCCGACGATGTCGCGGATGAAGTGAACGAGCAGTGTGCGCGGTTCGCACTCTTTGGTGACTGATTCACCATTGATTGTCATTGTTACCTGCATGTCAGGCTCCTTGGCTTGATTGGACGGAACGGCGAAGCGCACGCAGAGTGAGCTCCTTGGCAAGATGCTTTTTGTAGTCAGCAGGCCCGCGTTGGTCAGAAGATGGGTTGCACCCCTCAGCTGCCAAGGTTGCAGCCTGTACGAGGTTTTCTTCGGTCGGCGCTTTGCCGATCAAGAATTCCTCAGCTGCTGGCACGCAGAAGTGCTCTGCACCAACAGCCGCAAGGCCAATGCCGCAGTCTTCAACAACGCCGTTCTTCACCACGACGAATGTGCCGACGGACGCGACTGCCCAGTCACCAACGCGACGTTCGACTTTTTCGTAGGCACTACCTGCACCCGGTCGAATCGGGAAACGCACCTCGGTCAAAATCTCGCCATCGCCCACCTGAGTCATGTAGGGACCAAAGTGGAATTCGCGCATTGGGACCGTGCGGGTTCCTGTTGAGTTCTGAATGACAACGGAACCCCTGAGCGCAGAGCCCAATGCCGAGAGATCTTCAGAGGGGTCAGCTTGACAGTAGGAGCCGCCCACGGATCCACGATTGCGCACTACTGGGTCAGCGATGACTTTTTCGCATTCACGGAAAATGGGGTAATGCTCGAAGAGCAAAGGTGAGTCGAGAACCTCGCGGTGGCGAACCATTGCGCCAATCACGAGCTCATTGCCTTCAACCTTGATTGACTTCAATTCATCGAGGTCGTTGATGTCGATGAGTGCTTCAGGGCGTGCAAGACGCAAACGCATCATCGGGATGAGACTGTGCCCACCCGCAACGAGACGTGCATCCTCGCCATATTTTTCCAGCTGCGCGATTGCATCTGCGACCGATGTGGCGCGCACATAATCTGCTAATGGTGCGGGAGTTTGCATCCCGTCCCCTTTCCCTTTGTGCCGAGCATTCCTACAATTGTGGGAACGCAATTACTTTTTTTGCGATTCCAAACTTTCCCCTCAGCGCACCTTGCGCAGCCGAAGAGCTCCCCCACGACTACCTGGCGATCAACCACCAGAGAACACCAATTACAACGACTGCCCCAATGACTACCGGAATTGCGCGCTTGAGCACGGGTCCCATGGCAACGGACCCCAGATCCAAAGCTTCAGCCTGCTTCACCGGCGCTGGTGCGGCCGCTGCAGGAGTAGGTGCTCCATCAGCGGCTGGCGCTGCTGCTGGTGCACTACCTGCGGCAATGACCTGCTCCAGGTTTCCCGCAAACTGATCAACAAGGCGTCCGGCAACTTCCTGCATGACGCCCCGACCGAATTGCGCTGCTTTGCCCGTGATGGTCAGGTCGGTTGTGACATCAACGCGAGTCGTTGTTGGGCTCTCAGCAATGAGTTCAGTGGTGACGTGCGCCTTGGCGGTGCCCGTACCGCGGCTTTCTTTACCTGTGCCCTCGATGATGGCGATGTGCGCCGATGCATCTTTGCTCACGAATCGAGCTTCACCGCCGTATGTCATGGATACCGGGCCAAGTTTGACCTTCACGTTTCCAGTGAATTCGTCCCCATTAACGGATTCCAGAGTCGCACCTGGCATGCACGGTGCGATGGACTCCACATTCAACAGGGTATTCCACGCTGTCTCCACGTCGGCGGGGACAGTGAACGAGTTTTTCAGTTCCATTAATGCTCCTGAGATCTGATTTTTTTTCACGAACGTTTCGCGCCCCCGCACCTACAGGCAATCATGCACCTTGGACCACATCAGCGCACCCCGATCAGCGAAATTGCCCTGACAATGTTCCAGACTTGCCCATTGCGGGCATTGGTCAAACTCAGAGTGCTCTATAAACCCTGAACCCTTCTCACCTGAATCAAGGACAGACTCCACTGTCGGTGGCAGGCTTGCCCCATGACCCCGACTGGCTCCGAATCGTCAACCGTCCAACGCATTTGCCCGCTCTGTGAGGCCAACTGCGGGCTCACTCTCACCATTGAAAATTCTCAGGTCACCTCGGTGAGGGGGGACTCAGAGGATGTATTCAGCCACGGGTTTATCTGCCCCAAAGGAGTGGCCCTCGGTGAACTTCATGACGATGCCAACCGACTTCGAACACCCATGGTGCGCGATGCGTCGGGCACCCTCGTTCCTGCCACCTGGGATGAAGCCTTTGGTGTTGTCCGGACCCGTCTTGGCTCCATCATGCGGGACAACGGCCCTGAATCAGTAGGAATGTTCTTGGGAAATCCCAATATTCACAGTCTGGCCGGAACTTTCATGCTGCCCGCTTTTATCAAGGCGCTCGGGACCACTCAGCGCTTTTCTGCCAGTACCGTTGATCAAATGCCCAAGCAGGCTGCCTCCGCAATGATGTTCGGAACGGCACTGTCAGTCGCAATCCCAGATGTCGATCGCACCGACTACTTTCTGGTGATTGGCGCCAATCCGTTGGTGTCCAACGGATCCATGATGACCGCTGCAGACTTTCCCGGGCGGCTGCGGGCCTTGCGCAAGCGCGGTGGCCGGGTGGTCGTCGTCGATCCAATCCGCACCCGAACGGCCGAATTTGCCGATGAACACCTCACTATTCGACCTGGTAGCGATGCTCTTTGGCTTGCCGCTCTCGCTCACGTGCTCCTCGTCGAGAACTCCCCCACACTTG
>JBDQMZ010000218.1:0-4112 GCA_040261955.1 Candidatus Nanopelagicales bacterium | reverse complement strand
CGGTTGTCTTTCTCACCATCATCGTTGCAGTCAGGCTGAACGACCACAGCGGTAAACCAAAGCGATTGCTCAATTCGGCTGCCACCCATTCGGCATCGCCACTGGGCATCATTGTTGTGATGCCACCGTCAACAGCGATTCGTTGCTGGACTGCACGGGTGGTTGGTTCGGGAGAATGACCAGCCATGGCACCGGTATCACCCAGGGCGAAGTCCACGTACTCATTTCCATCAACATCAGTGATTCGATTTCCATGCGCGCTATCCAAATAGAGTGGGTAACCCCCTGACCATTTGTTCATCCACGTCATGGGTACGCGACCAAGTAAGTGATCGCTAGATTCGAACATTGCGCGCGAGGTGGTGGTCCTGGTCAGGTGAAGTGACTGCTCGTGAATCAGTTCTTGGGCTAGCTTCGCGCGATCGAGCACGGTGTGTGATCCTCTCAGAATGTAATTCCCGCCTCATGTGGCGCGCTCATCCTATTCGCCCGATTAGTGCCCCGCTGCAAGCTTCCCACTCAATCGATCATGGAATTCCGCACTCTTTTCATTGAGTCCCAGGATCCGGATCGACTTTCCGCGCTTTTCATATTTGGTTACGACCGCGTCCAAAGAAGCAACGGTTGACGCATCCCACACGTGCGCGCCTGTGAGATCGATAATGACAAAATTGGGGTCGTTCGAATACTCAAATTGATACACCAAGTCATTACTTGACGCGAAAAACATTTCACCATGGATGGAGTAGCGCACCGTTTCGAAACCTGTCATTGGATCAAACTCAAGTGTGCGGTCCATGGACACAAGGTGCGCGACTCGGCGGGCGAATAGCACTGTGGCTGTTACGACACCCGTGATTACGCCGATTGCCAGGTTATGAGTAATTAGTGTCGCGATGACTGTCGCGAGCATGACCGTTGTTTCACTCTTGGGCATGGAGAAAATAGTGCGCAAACTGTGCCAATCGAATGTTGCATAGGCAACAACAATCATGACGGCCACTAGCGCAGCCATAGGAATCTCAGCGACAATGTCACCCAATGCAACAACGAGAATCAGTAAGAAGGTTCCCGCTAGAAATGTGGACAGTCGCGTGCGCGCGCCGGATCGCACGTTGATCATGGTTTGACCAATCATGGCGCAGCCACCCATTCCACCAAAGAATCCGGTGACAATGTTCGCGACTCCCTGACCCCAGGACTCGCGTGTCTTATTGGAACGAGTATCGGTGATGTCATCGACAAGTTTCGCGGTCATCAAACTTTCCATGAGTCCCACCAAAGCGATGGCCAACGCAAATGGGGCAATGATTTGCAGTGTTTCAAGGGTGAACGGAACGGCGGGGATACCAAGGACGGGAAGGCTGTCAGGAAGTTCCCCTTGATCTCCAACCATGGGCACGTTGATGTTCATGACTGCAACGATGATGGTGAGAAAGACAACCGTGACCAACGGACCTGGAATGGCTGTAGTTATTTTGGGCAACACGAGAATAATTGCAATGCCGATAACCACCATGGGATAGACCATCCAAGGGACATCGATCAGATACTGCAACTGCGCGGCGAAAATCAGAATCGCAAGGGCATTAACAAATCCAACCATCACGCTTCGTGGAACAAATCTCATGAGGCGAGCAACACCCGCCAGTGCCAACAATATTTGAAAAATCCCTCCCAGAATCACTGCCGCGATGAGGTATTGCAGCCCATAATCGCGAGCTAGGGGTGCAACCACCAGAGCGATCGCGCCCGTGGCCGCAGAGATCATGGCGGGACGGCCGCCCGTGAAGGCAATCGTTACAGCCATGGTGAAAGAGGCAAAAAGCCCAACACGTGGATCAACCCCGGCGAGGATGGAAAATGAAATGGCCTCAGGGATCAATGCGATGGCCACAACAAGTCCTGCCAGGACTTCTGTGCGCATTATTCGGGGAGAGAGCCAAACAGGACGGTGGGCGGAAAGGTATGCAACGGACACTTGATTGACTTTAACTCAAGTGGTGGTGATCCCCTAATTCTCAAAGTTTGCTCGTCATTGATTCGGTTCTAGACCAATCCAGGAGCACTCTTGTTCCGGTGGTCAAAATTGGATAATTTTTAGCGTGATATGGATAGATCTTTGGATGACTTCAGCCCACAATGTGACAAAACGCCTCATCACACAAGGAGTTTCCCATGACAAAATCAATAATTGATGGCAAAGATTTCAAACTCGGACTCTTCTCGTCCAACTGTTCTGGCGGAATGGCGGTGTCAAAAGCACCTGACCGATGGAGCGCTAGTTGGGATGACAATCTGCGCCTCGCCCAGATTGCCGATGAAGTCGGCATTGACTTCCTGCTCCCAATTGCCCGTTGGATTGGATATGGAGGCGAGACAAATTTTCACGGTTCCGTTCTTGACCCAACCGTGTGGGCGGCCAGCCTCCTCGCCAACACCAAGCGCATCAGTGTCTTCGCGACGATTCACACGGCCTACAACCACCCCATCGTGGTGGCCAAGCAAATGGCCACCGTTGATCAAGTGGGCAAGGGTCGTGCCGGCCTCAATGTTGTCGCAGGGTGGAACAAGCCCGAGTACGACACCTTCGGCGTCGAGCTCCCTGAAGACCACAATGACCGATATGAATATGCACAAGAGTGGTTTGACATTGTCAAAAAGATTTGGACCACCGAAGGAACATTTGACTGGGACGGAAAATTCTTCCACCTGCAGCATGTTGAGAGTTTGCCCAAGCCATTTGACGGAATGATTCCAATCCTCAACGCTGGGTCTTCACCGCAAGGCCGAGAGTTTGCCGCTAAGAATGCGAACTTTGTGTTCACCATTGTTGGCGGTCCCGAAGATGGTGCCGAAGTGGTCAAGACCGTCACGACCCAAGCAAAAGATGAATTCCATCGCGAGGCCGGTGTATTCACGCTGGGGTATTGCGTGGTTCGTCCTACCGAGAAGGAAGCAAAGGACTTTCTGCACTACTACGCGGAAGAGAACGCTGACTGGGGCGCGGTTGACAACCTCATGACCCTGCAAGGAATGCACGCCCAATCCTTCACCCCGGAGATGCTGTCCATGTTCCGGGAACGATTCGCGGGTGGTCATGGGTCATGCCCCATTATCGGCACACCTGATCAGGTTGCTGATGAAATCGAAAGGTTTGCCAAGGCGGGCTTTGGCGGCATGACATTGTCATTCTTCGACTACGCGGGTGAACTGCCATATTTCGCAGAAGAAGTCCTACCCCGCCTCGAAGCCAAAGGTGTTCGGCTACCCCGCTAGTGAACCAAAGACTAAAAGTGTCAATTGGGAGGCCTCCTTGCCGCTCAGCCCATAGAGTGAAACCAGCAGGTTTCGGGCGCACCGCAAGGAGGTCTTCCATGGCATTAAACGGGGCGGGAGACGCGCCTGTCACAGAACGCAACCGGATATTCAGCCTAACCAGCAATCAGGTCACTGTTCTCCGCGACGAGGTTGCAGCACGAACCACACCACACGAGGTCCTGACAAAAGAATCGGCCCTCGACGGAAGAGTGGGAATGGTCACCATGCCATCATCGCGGTTCGTCTTTGTGCGCTACGGAGGGAATGTCGTTGTCGAAGCGCCTCCTACCGACAATCGCGTTGTCGCCACAATTCCACTCGGCCCCATGGGTGTCAGCCATCGCACCCATGTGAAACCGACCTATTACACGTCAGGCTTTCTACTTTCTCCCAATAACGTCACCGTCATGCGTCCTGATCCTTGGGCGGGTGCACTGATCATTGCCAGTGACGCCGAACAGTTAAACAACCAAAGAAGAAAAGTGTTGGGAGAATCCGGTACATCAGCGATTTCGTTTGCTGAGGACTCCAATGTCGGCACACAGTGGCTCACCCATACATGCCGCAGCTTGTGGGATTTGGCATCAACAATCCCAAATGAGACCCCGGCGCAAGTCATGGATAAATTCTTAGGGGTTATGGAGGACAACCTTCTCAATGCATTGATACTTGCCACCGAGGATTCACAAACTTTGGGTACGGCAGAGAGCAGCAGGGCTCGTAATATACAGGATTGGATCGATGCACATTATCAAGAACCTCTCACCGTTGCCGATTTGGCGGCCGCTGTG
>JBDQMZ010000217.1:0-3957 GCA_040261955.1 Candidatus Nanopelagicales bacterium | reverse complement strand
GTCCGAAGAATGTATGCCGCGATTGCAAGCAACATTGCAGCCTCGCTACCAGGCCATGGGGAAACCCATTCGTCAGCATGGGCTGCCGGATTGGACAATCGTGGATCAACCACAACCAGCTTTGCTCCCCCGCGGACCTTGGCGTCCATGATGCGCTGGGCATGCGGGTTGAAGTAGTGGCCAGCTTCCAAATGGCTTGAGAGCAGCAGAATTACTTTGGCATTTGCGTGGTCCGGCGATGGACGGTCGTAGCCACCCCACATGGTGTAGCCAAATCGCGCACCTGCGGAACAAATATTGGTGTGGGTGTTATTGCCGTCAACGCCCCACGTGAGAAGTACTCGCTCAATGAAGCCATCTTCTCCGTGGCGACCCACGTGATACATGACCTCATTGCGCCGATCTTCTTGGATCGCCTTGCGAATCCGACCAGCAATCGTGTCCATTGCTTCATCCCATGAGACGCGCTCGAATTGAGCACTACCACGAGGACCCGTCCGCTTGAGCGGATAAAGGATTCGCTCAGGGTCTGATGTTTGGTTTATGGTTGCTGGACCCTTGGCGCAGTTGCGGCCACGGGATCCGGGGTGAGCAGGGTTACCCTCGATTTTGACGACTTCTTTTGTTTCTTTGTCGACATAAGCCAATAGACCACAGGCTGACTCGCAGTTGAAACAGGTGGTGGGCACCAGCATGTAGTGGCGGCCCACTTTGCGTGGGTGGTCTTTGGCGCTGTACATGACAACGTCATCCCAGGTATCCACCGGTGGGTAGTTGGACAACGTTTCGCGTACCCGCAAACCAAAGTGCTCGGGGGCGTCTGGACCCACAGGCGTGGCGGCAGGTCCGTGTGGCGCCGGGGTTTCACGTGGCTTCATGTCAGCTCATTTCTTTGAATTGTGGAACGAAAATTATGAAAGAGGTGGATCCTGTGCGGCCTTGACAAAGACTTTCTCGTGGAACACCAGGCTCACTTGGACCAGCAAGCCGCCAATGATCGCCCACAGCGCGACCCCTGTCGCTATTGCAATAAATGCAAGGGCGGCTGCGACCAAACTCAATCCAATTGACCCAAGGTAGAACTGACGTGAATAACGGCCGTGTGTAATGGCATGGGCAGCTACTTGAGCATTCCGCGTTGAGTGCTTGCCACCAAACTCCACCAAAGTGATTAGCAGATGCGCCGCAATACCTGCAATCAGCGCCCAGGTAAGCCACGTAACGGTGGCATCCTCCGGGGAGAAGATCGCTGACACAATCAACAGCGCACCTGAGCCCACCATGACAGCTTGAGCCTGCAGATGCCAGAAAAGGACCGGAGACTGCCACAGATCACGACCTTCAGCCTGACCGAAGAGGAACGCTGTGTAACCCGCGACCATGATCGCCGCGGGGATCGCCGGCCAAGCCAATATGTCGATGACGCCCGTGAAGTCGCCGAGATCAAGCCAGGTTGCTGCTCCCGCGAGGAACCACAACCCACCCACCGCAGCGCCTAGGGTCAGGAAGATTCCACCCAGTGCTAGCCACGACTTCCTATTTATTTTGCGCGGATCAAGAAGGAACAGGAACCGATCGGGTCGCTTCAAGTCCCAGATCAACAGCACGGCTGTAATCGCGAGGAACAACTCAGACAGGAATGGTGCAACGGTTGTAACAAGTTCGGTGCGATCCGCGGTGAACAGCACTAAAAGCGCTGCAACAAGGAGTGATCCAGCGGACACGGATTTGGTCCACAGGTAGGTCCAGACTTTCCAGCCCCAAGGTCGAGGATGGGAGGTGTTGAGCGTCAGGCGCGCCTTGGTCAGCGGGTCGCCTGGAAGCTCAGCGGCGGTCTCTAGACGCAGTACATCTGCTTCAGCCCAGAGATAGGTACCTTCAACCGGCGCGGCCAGAGGGTCGAGCACAGTTTGATCCGCACCGACGTAATACACATTGGGACGCGTGCCTTGTTCTGGCGTGCGGACATTGATCGGCTCAATGCTCAGGAATTTGCTGATTCCGCTTGAAGGGTCATCGATGTCCCCCACCCAAATGGATTCAGTCGGGCACACCTGAACGCAGGCAGGCTCAAGGCCTTGATCGATGCGGTGGGCACAGAAGTTGCACTTGGCAGCCGTGTGAGTGTTGTCATCGATGTAGATGGCGTCGTAGGGGCACGCCTGCATACACATTTTGCAGCCGATGCAGTTCTCGTTATCGAAATCAACGATTCCATCGTCGCGGATGAACAACGCCGTGGTGGGGCACGCCTTGACGCACGGAGCATCGGTGCAGTGATTGCACCGCATAACACCCATTTCACGTGTTGTGGTGGGGTACTCCCCCTTGTCCACGTACTTCACCCAGGTTCGAAACTGGCCTACCGGTACATCATGCTCGGTCTTACATGCCACCGTGCATGCGTGACAACCGATACACGTGCGCTGATCTATTGCAAAGCCGTAACGCAATGTGTCACTTCTTTCTAATGTAGAACTTCAGGACTCCACCGTCTTCAGATGATTCCACGAGTTCATTACCCGTCTGGGTAACCCACGCGGGGATATCTGAACGAGCGCCACCATCGGTGGCCTCAAGGTACATGATCTGTCCCGCCTCCATCGCCTTTGCAGCTTTAGCAGTTAATAGAACTGGCATTGGGCAGCTTTGATTCTTTGCATCTACTTCTATGTCAAATTCCATTTTTCCTCCAAATGTTTAAGCGTTTTGAACTGTTTGAATATTTCGGTGAATGTTAAATAAACAGGTTGACTTGCGACTTCGACATCATTTGCAGCGCAGTTGCAGCACCCACGGGTGCGCCAAGATTTGGTCGCATTTGCTCTGGCTCAATTCCGAGCAAGTCCATTGTCATTTGACATGGCCACATGTTGACTCCCATGTCTTGGCAGATATCAAAAAGTTCCTCTGGTGGCATGAGATTGCCCTTCTTGGCAACCTTGCGCATCATTCGACGACCAGCACCACCCATATTCATTTTTGAGAGCTTGGCTCCTTGGAATCCGGGAGCATTCATGCCGGCAAGCATCTTGGTCATGGCATCTTTGCCAGTGATTCGAACGTCTTCTTTCACCAGAGGGAACAAGCCCCAGAAAGTGAAAAACACCGTGACGTTCATGCCGGTCGCGGCTGCAGTGGAACTCAGAATCATGGTGGGCCACAATTTGTCCAGGTCCCCGCTAAACGCGATGATGGTCATACTTTCTTGTTCTTCACTCATACCTATTCCCTCAATTCAGATGAGATAAAAAATGCACTATCGCCACGTTAGAGGTCTCGGGAGCAGTCGGCAAGGGAATTGGCAAAAGTCGTAGAAATTTCTTAAAAAGGGCTAAAAGTCTCAAAATTTGTATTAGCGTCTGCGCATATACCAATAAATTGACAGTCACTAAAACCCACCAAAATGATAGGGATTGGAACTCGGGTCACGTGATTGTCCGTCATGAGCCTCGGGAGAATCATGAGTGAATTAACGTCCATCAGCCCTGCAGAACTGTATGCGGAAATTGGTCAAGGATCAGTCCCATACATTCTTGATGTTCGCAATCAGGATGAATTTGCCGCGTGGCAGGTAGAAGGTCCCGCGCCCGTCCAGACAAAAAATGTGCCAATTTGGCTCGCTGTCGAAGACGTGGAAAATCTGGCGGCCGAAATCCCTGAAAACTCAGTTGTTGTCTGCGCCCACGGCAACGGCAGCGGAATGTTGATCGACATGTTGAAAGATGAAGGCCGCAATGTTCGCAACCTCGAAGGAGGAACCGCAGCCTGGGCCGAGCTCGTGATTCCCAAGGAATTGCCCGGCATGCCCGACGGCGTTCGCGGTTGGCAAATCCAACGCCCATCCAAAGCCTGTATTTCCTATGTCTTTGGTAGCGAGGGTGGCAACGCGGTTGTGGTGGATCCTGCTCGATTCCCTGAGCCCTATGAAGCACTTGCCGCGGCACACAACATGGC
>JBDQMZ010000216.1:0-4541 GCA_040261955.1 Candidatus Nanopelagicales bacterium | reverse complement strand
TTGGGCAACCTGATTAGCTCTAAACGTCATTTCGACGACGCCAATAGTTGAGGCCAAAGCCGAATCCTTCATCAGTCCGATTCCGTAGGTGACCATGGACGGACTCACCGTGCGAAATACCTGCGGGGCGACAATGCGCACGAATATGTCAATGCGACCTAGCCCTAATGACTGTGCAGCCTCAATTTGTCCGCGACCGATTGCTGCCAACCCACCCCGGTAAATCTCACCCAAGTAAGCCGACGCGATGAGCGAGAAGGTGAGAATCGCCGCGATGAGCGATGTCAGTCGAAGTCCCACTTCGGCAAGTCCAAAAAAGACCAGGAATAGCCACACTAATGGCGGAACACTTCGAATAATGTCCACCCAAACACGGGCACACACGCGAACAATGCGCGAAGACGAAACTCGAGCACCGGCAACGGCGATACCGAGAATCGACCCAAAGAAAAAACTGCCCAACGTGATCAACGCGGTCCAGATCAATCCCTGGATGATGTAGCTAAACATCAGCGACCCATTACTGCGCCGAGGAACTGCTTGGTTCGGGCATGTGTTGGCTCACTCATAATCACTCGAGGATCCCCCGACTCAACAATTTTCCCATCCACCATGACGTAGACCCGGTCACCGACTTCGCGAGCGAAGGCCATCTCGTGTGTAACGATCATCATGGTCATTCCGTCATTGGCAAGTTCGCGCATGACCGCAAGAATCTCGGCGCCAACCTCCGGGTCCAGTGCTGAAGTTGGTTCGTCGAAAAGCATTACCTGTGGATCGAGTGAAAGTGAGCGCGCGATTGCGACTCGCTGCTGCTGCCCACCAGAGCAGCGTCCTGGATAGGCATCGGCCTTTTCTTTGAGACCGACCCGATCAAGGAGTTCCAATGTGCGGGTATTCGCTTCGTCTTTATTGCGGCCGAGCACCCGACGCTGGGCAAGTGAAATGTTTTCCATTACGGTGAGGTGTGGGAAAAGGTTGAAGGATTGAAATACCATGCCGACATCGCGGCGCAATGTGGAGAGTTCCTTCTTGGTAGCGTGCTTGTGGCCTTCACCGATAGTGATCTTAAAGTCGCCAATCTCTAAAACCCCCGTTGTGGGCGTCTCGAGAAGATTTATACAGCGCAGAAAAGTCGACTTTCCGGCACCAGAAGGCCCAATTATCGAGATAACATCGCCTGAGTTGATCTCCATTGAGACGTCACTTAGGACCTGAACCGGACCAAAATCTTTGCAAATATCGTAGGCTTTGAGGTAGGGAAGTTGATCTGACATGCTTACTCCATTCCTTGTTCACGAACGGCAATGGCACTTATTTCAATGCGCTTGGCGCCGCGAAAATCCGCCACGAAAATAGAAGTACGCGGGGGTCGGGGCATTCCGGCGAAACGTTCGCGCCATGCGAGGTCGTAGGCTTCAAATTCTTCTTTTTCCGCCAAGTAAACGGTAATTTGCAGGATTCGATCTAACCCTGAACCGCATCGCAGCAATGTCTTTTCTAGGTTGTCCAGACATACTTTGGTTTGACTCGTAATGTCCTCAGGGATCGAACCGTCCGGGAGCATGGGGATCTGTCCGCAAGGAAACACCAAATGACCCAGTGTTGTTGCAGCAACGTAACTGCGTTCGACACCGTCAACATGGGCAACATGCTCAATGTGATTTCGATTGTTCATTCTGGCACCAAGAACTTTCGGGCACTCTTTTGTAAAGAGCGCCAGCTATGTGGATCCACTTGGACGCCACTACTGAGGGATTCATTTATTCGTATCTCGCGGTCTGTGACCGATAGAATGAGTTCGCCACCAGTAATCCTTTTTTCGGTGATGAACCAACCCGTCTTGCTCATGGGTAATTTGGGGAGTATCTGTGACAAGTCTGGGTTGTGAAAAAGATTCCCCAACTCGTCAACCCGGTAGGACTCAGGCTTTGATCCGCTCATTGAGCCCCATGTCATGGGCGCGCCGGTTGGTTGAATATCCCAGATCGCTGCCGCAACGTTGCGCAGATCTGCTGAGCCTTTCACTAAAACAATTTGACCGGCATGACCGAGTGCGAGCACCGTTGCGTGTGACCCCAATATCATCGCGCTGGTTTTCCGGGGATCTTTCACCGAGAGCATGTCGCCGGATCTTGCTATTTTCGGGTGGCGGCGATGTACCCGCCAGCGTCGAGCATCTCGACAAATATCTGTGATACCCCTCGACCACAGCACTTCCGCGGTTGCCGCTATTCGCCCAGCTGACTGCGCTTCACCCCACGGATACCCGTCGGCGCGCAGCGCTCGATAACTTGCATCTTTTACTTCACGCACGGAGACTCGAAAGCCCTCTGCCCGTGGCCAACTCGTCGTGCTCAAGATCCCTGTCCCCTCACTGGCAATCCTGGGAAGACCTGGTCAAAAAGTCGCATCCAGTTTTCGCCCATCACGGAATCAAGATCGTTGTCACTCAAACCCGCGTCCGACAAAGAGTTGGCCAAAGCAGGGAAGTCGCGAGGTGAGGTGAACCAGTCCGGCCATTCAGGCCAGGTCGCGCCCGAAGAAGGTTGCCAGCGACCGTCACGCAGCACACTCACATAATCGGAATCCCAATTACGCGTGCAGTCGCTGCCCAGGCCAACGTGATCAACACCGACCTGGTCAATTAGACGGACAATCATTTCGCTGAATTCTTTTTGGCTGGTTTCCTTGCCACCGATTACATTTGGATAGAGACAAGCTCCAATGACTCCGCCACGTTCGACCAAGGCGTTAATTACTTCATCCGGCTTATTGCGCGGCGAGTCAACGAACCACAACGGGTTTGCGTGGGTAATTGCCACCGGCGTCTGCGATTCGCGGATTGCGTCAAGGGACGTCTTATTGCCAACGTGGGAAAGGTCGATCAACATGCCCACTCGATTCATTTCAGACACGATGATCGATCCGAATCGAGTGAGCCCTGAGTCATTCGGGTCGTAGCACGCTCCACCTACATAGTTTTGAATGTTGTAAGTCAATTGCGCGATGCGGACACCGAGTTTGTGAAAGGTCTCCACCATGGAGTAGTCCTGGCCAAAGGGTGACGTGTTTTGAAAACCGAGGACTACTCCGACCTGTTGTTGCGCGGCTGCCTCTCGGATCTCTTGCGTCGTCGTCACAATTCGCACGAGTTCGGGGTGACGGCTCTGAAGTACACGCCAGTCCGCAATGTTGCGAATCGTTTCGAGTGTTTCGTCCCAAACGGCGCACGTGGCATTAATTCCACCGACGCCGCCATCACGGATTTCCTGGAGTACTTCTTCACTCCAGTTGCTGATCTGAAGTCCGTCAAAGACAACGCGGCGACTCACGCGACGTTCTCCGGCCGAGGAAGAAACAACCAGTCGTCAATGTGAACACCCTCGTTAAGGTCCTTCAGAGTGGGTGCACCACTGAGCAGAGTTACGCGCAGCCAATCGGTTGATTGCGGGTTGAAGTTCTCCATTCCATAAAGCGCCAATTGGAACCGTTGTAAATCCAGGGGCAGAAAATCTAAGGAGAGCGGGTTTACTCGAGCCTCGGAGTATGGCAAGTGAGCCACCGACTGGATTCGCTCCACGATCCCCCAATGCTGAGGGTGCTCGACAAGGAATTCTCCCACGCTATTCGTCGGGTCAACCTGTTGCAAATCAAGGAAAGCCGCCTTCACATCTCTGGCTACGCCAACCGGATGCTCGGTGACTTCACCCCGGTCCTTACCGCGGATTCCTCTACGTGGCTCTTCACTTTCCTGAGAGTAGAACCAGAACTTCGCGCTTTCTTCTTTAACTGTGAAGTCAATGGAGACCGCCCAGTCGTAATTGGCGGTAATCAGTTCTAACAGTTCTGACACCGGCATGGCCGGTGACACCTGGGTCCGGTCAATGCACCGCAAGAGCGACTCGATTTCGGCATCGAGTGAGTCGTCGATCTCTACCAAGATCGAGTCAACAATCTGTCGCAGTTCAACCGAACGCCTCGCAGCCAATTCGTGCAGGTGCGCGCCGGGAGTATCGACGCTCTCCCCCGAAATTGTTCCACCGGCCGCGTATTCGTGAGCGGCAGCCCGAACCGATGCCAGATCCTTGGCCAGTTCCGGACCTGTCGGATACGGCTCCGTGGTGAACGACTTCTTTTGTTCAAAGTAACTCGTACTGCGATCAAGGAGAGTGCACGCGTGACTCCATTCAGGTGAATCCGGCGCCCATTGCGCAGCTATCGCGTGAGCAAGAGGCAATTCGCGCACGGCAACCCAGGCATCAAGTACCTGCGGGTGCCGGATCACGTAAGGAACCATGCCCAGCCCGGTGGCGTTACCTAGTCCTAAGAAACGACGCCACTGCGGATCAAGGAGCACGGCGCTTTCACTCTTTGCGGCCGCGCAATGCTCAGCAAGATCAGCACTGAATTCGCGGAACAGCCAGGCTGCGAGCATTTGAGCGCGGTAGGGAGTGGCCAGCGGACTACTTGGATCGATCCCGGAAAAATCTCGCAGACCCCACTTGCCATTGCCATAAAAGGCGGTGCTGCGCATGATG
>JBDQMZ010000215.1:0-3079 GCA_040261955.1 Candidatus Nanopelagicales bacterium | reverse complement strand
GGTCCAGCCGCGGATAACACGAGCGCAACAGGTACATCAGACGCAGTCCAGGCCCAGGCACCACAGCAATCGGCTGTTGGCTATTTGGAACTGCCAATTGGCAGTGTTACCCCGAACCCGCACCAGCCGCGGTCGGTATTCGATGAGGATGCACTAAACGAACTTGTCTTCTCCATTAAAACAATTGGTCTTTTGCAGCCAATTGTTGTTCGCCAAATACCCGGTGGCGCATATGAACTAGTTGCAGGTGAGCGTCGATTGCGCGCATGCACGATCGCTGGTTTGACCCACATTCCAGCGATCATTCGTCACACGGATGATGCAAACATGTTGCGCGATGCACTCCTGGAAAACTTGCACCGTTCAAATCTCAACGCACTCGAAGAAGCAGCAGCGTATTCACAGATGTTGAACGACTTTGGCTGCACTCAAGAAGAATTGGCACAACGAATCGGTCGTTCACGGCCGCAGGTGAGTAACACACTGCGATTATTGAAACTCCCCGCGTCTGTTCAAAAACGAGTTGCAAGTGGCGTCCTGAGTGCTGGGCATGCTCGCGCACTCTTGGCCTTGGATTCGCCAGAAGCAATGGAGTCACTGGCGAACAAAATAGTTGCTGAGGGGTTGAGTGTTCGCAACGTGGAGGAACTCATTTCCATTGGCGCGGTGGATGGTTCAACCACAAAACGGAAAGATCGAAAGCAACCATCGCGCAATGAAGGTGTCGAGGAAGTTGTTCGTCTGATCACTGAAGCACTTTCTGATCAACTTGATACTCGAGTAACCATCGAAGGTTTCATGGGTAAAGGGTCTCAAGGCAAAGGATCACAAGGAAAAATTGTCATAGAGTGTGCTGATATCGCTGACGCACGGCGAATCTCAGAAACCGTAGTTGGGAAACTCGAGGGCTAGCAGTTATCGTCGTGTTGCGGCAAAAGCTAACTCACCGAAAACTTGACCAACAGACAAGCCAGCGGCTGAAATAGCCATTGGTACCAATGAAGTTTCAGTCATACCAGGTGCGACATTGACTTCAATGAACCAGATTTTTCCCTCAGAATCAAGTATCAAGTCGGTGCGTGAGACGTCTCTCAGCCCTAACGCTTTGTGCACGCCCACAGCAAAGTCATTGACACGTTGCGTGTCAGATGCAGTGAGCCGAGCTGGAGTGAAAAACTCCGTGTGTCCTGCCGTGTAACGGGAATGATAGTCATACATTCCATGGACCGGGACAATTTCAACCGGTGGCAATGCAGCAGCTTCACCACCGTGCTCAACCACTGTGACAGCAAGTTCAGTTCCTGACACGGCCTCTTGAATCATGACGTGATCGTCATAACCAAATGCAGCAACCATTGCTGTAGGAATGTCATCGCGGGTTGAACACAACGTGACGCCTAGTGCTGACCCACCTGTGAGTGGTTTGACCACAATGGGGAATTTCATCGCGCCAACAATTGCATCGATAACGGAATTTGCCCCAAGCTCACGAAAGAAACTCTGTGGCAACACAACAAACTTGGGAACGTTCTCCTGCGGAACAAGACTATTGGCAACGCCTTTGTCAAAGGCCAGTCGAGCGGATTGCGCACCTGATCCAACGAATGGAATACCAAGGGACTCCAAAACATTTCGAAGGGATCCGTCTTCACCGACAGCACCGTGGATTACAGGAATCACACAATCTGGTTTGTCCAATGTGAGCGCTTGAAGGGTTTCGGCAGTGACATCAGATTCAGAGATCTCGGAATCTGGCAAAGCCTCACGCAGTGCGTTGGCCAAGCGGCGCCCAGAGCGGAGGGATACATCCCTCTCCGGTGACAAGCCACCAGAAAGAACCAAAATATGCACGGATTCCTACCCTAAATTTGTAAACGGATTAAATGTTGTTGGAGCAGTTGGATTTGGAGAGCTCGCCCCGAATGTGGCAATAAGATCTATTTCTCTTTCGATGACGGTTGAAAGCCTGCGAACCCCCTCACGGATTCGATCCGGATCGGGATAGCAATAGGACAGGCGCAGGCTTTGTGCCCCTTGGCCATCGGCATAAAAACCAGTTCCTGGGACGTAGGCGACAAGTTCTGAAATTGCACGAGGCAACATATTTGTTGCATCAAGGCCAGAGGGCAATGTCACCCAAGAGTAGAAGCCTCCGGATGGAATGGTCCATGTTGTTCCTGCCGGCATGAGTGCCTGCATGGATTCAAGGAGTGAGTCCCTGCGGTCCTGATAGATCTCTCGGAATGTCTTGATTTGCTCTCGCCATGGTTGCTCCGCGAGATAACGAGAGATTGTTAACTGAGAAAAGTTGCTGGGGCACAGGGTGGCGGACTCGGCGGCCAGAACGATTTTCTCGCGGGCACCGTGCGGTGCGATTACATAACCAACACGTAAACCGGATGCAATGATCTTTGAAAACGACCCGAGGTAAATAACTCCGTTGTCATCTCGTGCACGGATTGCCTGCGGAATATCTCCCTCAAAACCAAGAAGACTGTAGGGGTCATCCTCCAGTAATAGCACACCATTTTGTTGAGCAATAGCAAGGATTTCATCACGGCGATGCTGCGACTGTGTAAGTCCCGCTGGGTTGTGAAATGAAGGAATCGTGTAGATCATTTTGACATTGCGGTGCTTTGCAAGTGCCTGTTTTAGTGCATCGGGGTTGAGGCCTTGATCGTCCATTTCGACATGAACAACATTGCATTCGAATGAACGGAAAACTCCCAAAGCTCCAACATATGACGGGGACTCTACAAGAACGGTATCTCCTGGGTTACAGAAAACTTTCGTGACAAGGTCCAATCCCATTTGAGAGCCCGCGGTAATGATGACGTCATCAGCATGGGATTTAACACCAACCTCAGCTGCAATGTCCAAGATTTGTTCCCGCAGGACGACATCGCCCTGACCAGAGCCGTACTGGAGAGCTATGTTTCCTTGTTCACGAATGACTTTGGCTGCAATGTCGGCAAATATTTCAGTATCAAGGGCCTGCACATATGGCATGCCACCGGCAAGTGAAACAACCTCGGGCCTTGAGGCCACAGCGAACAGGGCTCGAATGGCTGATGCTGTC
>JBDQMZ010000214.1:0-4696 GCA_040261955.1 Candidatus Nanopelagicales bacterium | reverse complement strand
GAGGGATTTTGAGGTGCCAACCGTCATCTGAACCTCCGGCGCGTTTGCGCATGGTGATCCCCCAGCGCATCAATCTGGCTTCGGTGGTGTCGAAATAGGTTGCGGACATCGTGCGCTCGGGCTCGGCTACTACTTCGCTGGATCCTTGGCTGAAGTCGGGCAGCTGGAAGTCCTCGGGCACCCGAAATTTGTACTCCACCTCACGGTGGGTTTGTGCTGCACCGGCGCCCATGTCCCTAACCTAGCGACCAGTGATTAGGCCCGGTCCTTGATCGGGTCAACTTCGCTGGGACTGCTGAGAGCTGAGGGGCGCTTACTCTTGATAGCAATGAGAAGTTCTTGAATATCAGTCAAGCGAGTTCCACCCGTATCAAAGAGCCTGCGGGTCCATGAACCATCAGTTTGCAGGTCCCACGTTGCAGTATTGGGGGCAAAGCCGAGATCGAGGATCCCTTCAATCTCAGCGATCTGCTCCGGGTCAGCGATGCTGACAAGGGTCTCAACTCGTCGGTCCAAGTTGCGATGCATGAGGTCTGCCGACCCCACCCACACACTGGGGTTACCTCCGTTGGCGAATGAAAACACGCGACTGTGCTCCAGGAACCGACCCAAAATACTGATGACGCGCACGGTGTCACTGAGCCCGGGGACTCCGGGACGCAGTGCACAAATTCCGCGCACCCAAATATCAATGGGCACACCAGCCATCGATGCCCGGTAAAGAGCATCAATGATCGGTTCGTCCACGAGCGAGTTGCATTTGAAGCGAATTCCTGCTGGCCGCCCTTCCTGTTGGTGCTCGATTTCACGTTCGATCCGGGCGATGAGTCCTCCGCGAACCGAGTGAGGGGCGACCATAAGGCGGTTGTAATCGGTGTTCATGGAATACCCAGAAAGAACATTGAACAGGTTGGAAACGTCCTCACCGACTTCTGGATTACATGTCAAGAGCCCAAAATCTTCATAGAGACGTGCGGTTTTGGGGTGGTAGTTGCCCGTACCAATGTGGCAATACCTTCGAAGTTGATCACCGTCGTTGCGTACCACCATGGATAACTTGCTGTGCGTCTTGAGCCCAACCAGACCATAAACAACGTGCACACCGGCTTGTTCAAGTTTGCGAGCCCAGTCAATATTGTTCTGTTCATCAAAGCGAGCCTTGATTTCCACGATCGCGAGGACCTGCTTGCCTTCTTCGGCTGCCTGAATCAAGGCATCAACGATCGGAGAGTCTCCAGATGTGCGGTAGAGAGTCTGCTTAATTGCGAGTACATGCGGATCGTGAGCCGCTTGCTCCAGGAACAATTGCACGCTGGTGGAAAAGGAGTCATATGGATGATGCAAGAGAACATCGCGCTCGCGCACAATGCTCAAGATGTCTGGTGCACTGGCGCTTTCAACCTCAGATAAGGCGCGTGAAGTCTTTGGAACAAACTTGCGCTGTTTCAAATCATCGCGGTCCATGGTGACAATGGTCCAGAGCCCGGTCAGGTCTAGTGGTCCAGGCAATCTGAACACTTCAAGTTCATTGATGTCCAGTTCACTGACCAGGAGTTCAAGAACATAAGGATCAATATCCTCTTCAACTTCAAGTCTCACGGGTGGACCAAACCGTCGGCGAACCAGTTCGCGCTCCAAAGCCTTGAGCAAGTTTTCGGCGTCATCCTCTTCAACTTCAACGTCCTCATTGCGCGTCACGCGAAAAGCGTGGTGCTCGCAAATCTCCATTCCGGGAAATAGTTCATCGAGGTGAGCTGCGATGACGTCTTCGAGTGGAACGTAACGCTGGGGAGCAACCTCGAGGAAACGTGGCAACAGCGGTGGAACTTTGACGCGGGCAAAGAGTTTATTTCCGGATGTTGGATTGCGAACAACAACGGCAAGGTTGAGCGAAAGCCCACTGATGTAGGGGAAGGGGTGTGAAGGATCAACAGCCAATGGTGTGAGAACCGGAAAGATTTTGGAATCAAAAAACAGATCCATATCTGTTTTTTCAGCCGGAGTGAGTTCATCCCACCGCAATACCTCGATGCCTTCATCGGAGAGTGCGGGGCGAATCATGTTCAAAAAGAAATCGGCCTGTTGACGCTGGAGCGCATATGCGCGTTCCCAAATATTTTCCAAGACTTCTTTGGGGGTTAAACCACTAGCGGCACGAACCGCAATCCCCGTTGCGATGCGACGCTTGAGACCGGCAACCCGGACCATAAAGAATTCATCGAGATTACTCGCAAAAATTGCGAGAAATTTTGTGCGATCAAGAAGGGGGAGACCAGGGTCCTCGGAGAGTTCAAGCACGCGTTTGTTGAACGCCAACCAGGACAATTCACGGTCGAGAAAACGATCTGCGGGCAGATCAGAGTCCAGATCCTCGCGCAGGATGATGGCCGCCATTTCACTGGTGGGTGGTCCGTCGGCGGAAAAATCCGAGATACTCATGGGCATATCGTCCCACGACCGGTGAAATTGCAGGTAAACGAGAGATTTATTCCCGGAAAATCACGGCTTCAATCGCCGTTTGTACAGGACATCACTGTCCCAATGGACAAATCCCAGCCCGGTATAGAGCTTGATAGCCCGGGCGTTGTCAGAGTCCACGTAGAGCATGGCTTGGCCCAAGCCCAGGGATCTAAGGAAATTCAGACCGACCAAGGTCAGGGCTCGACCAAGTCCGCGGATATGGGCTTCGGGGTCGACGGCCAAGACATAAACCTCGCCGATCGGATCGTGATTGTGTGAGGCCTCGCCTCGTGGACGGTCACCATGCGGATGGTGATGCCCACTGGGCGGATCGCCATGGGCTTTTGTCCAGTGGAACCCCACGACCTGTGAATCAGAAATTCGTTCAGCGATAAAGAACCCTTCGGGGCAGAACCAGCTTTCGGCTAGGCGGCGGCGCAAGTCTGTCTCTGTCCAGGAACTTTGGTCGGGCAGGTGCGCGAAAGCTCGCGTATTGAGGTCCAGCCAAGCATCGATGTCCTTTGATTCATCAAATTCACGGATTTTTATCCCCGAGGGGATTTCCGGTTGCGGGATCGGCGCAAAAAGCGAACGACGCATTTGCCACAGGGACCGAGTTTTTTCAAAGTGGGAGGATTGTGCGAGAGCCTGAGCTCCGGGGGTTTCACCGTGCGCCCATAAGCGCAGCCGTCCATCGGGAGAGAGGGCAATCGCTTGGTCAACAAGTTGCTGTCCAATTCCCCTGTTACGCATTTCGGGGAGAACAGCTAATTCAGCGCTTGCGCCCTCAACTTGATCAGTGATGTCAACGTGGGCGTATCCGACGATTCTCTGTTGATCGGTGTCCCCGTTTGACCGACCTAGAAGAACAGCAAGTACATGATGTCCCTGCTCGTCGCCGCCATGACGCAAATGCAGCCAGGCATGTTCATTCAGTGGTCGGGCGCCATCAGCGATTGTTGCTTGCTCGAGTAACTTGTTCACGCCCAAAATCTGTTGCGCATCAAGGTGCGTGCAGGTCATGAACTCAATGCCAGAAATTGTCATGTCAGGTCAGATTTAACTGCGAGACGTAATGGGTGCTGCTGACTCTTCAGCTACGTTTGATCCGTCGGCGACAAACCTGTAGCCAACATTGCGAATCGTGCCAATCATTGCTTCATGCTCTGAGCCCAGTTTGGCTCTCAAGCGCCTTACGTGAACATCGACGGTACGAGTTCCACCGAAATAGTCGTAGCCCCACACTTCTTGCAAGAGGACCGCGCGAGTAAAGACGCGGCCCGGGTGGTGAGCCAAGTACTTGAGGAGTTCAAATTCCTTGAACGTGAGATCAAGAGGTCGTCCGCGAAGTCGGACCGAGTAGCTGACTTCATCGATATGAAGGTCACCGAAACTAATTTGCTCGGGGCTGGCCTCAGCAGCAATTCCGAGAGCATCCAGTCTCCTGGTGACAGACACACGCAATCGTGCCTCGAGTTCTGCTGGCGAGGTGGTGTTCAACATGAAGTCATCGATACCCCAGTCGCCTTGTACGGCGGTGAGGTTGCCTTCGGTGGTCACCAAAATAATGGGCGCTCCAGCACCGGTGTCGTAGAGCAGGCGGGTGAAACTGCGAACGGCTGGGAGGTCGATTCGACCGTCAACCAGAAGCACATCAACACCGTCGACTGCCAAGAGTGAGGCTGGTTCCGCGCCCATGACTTTGACCTGATGGTTGAGCAGGCCGAGCGCAGGGAGGACTTCAGCAGACGAATGCATTGCGCGCGTAAGCAGAATTATTCGCATGACACCTCCTTTGCTGAGCCCCAAGGATACCGATCGGATTCCGACCAAGGTCATGGGCGCATAAAAAGGTGTTCCCTCGACTATTACTTGGGCGCTTGAACTGGTCGTGGCACTTGGCACCAAAATAGGGGCGTGCGATCTGAATTCACCCTCTTCACCAGCGACTCTGTCCGCATTGAGGGCACGCACGTCACCTACGCAAAGGCCAAGAATGACCCGGATCCCATGGCTCTTGGAATTGTCATGGCACACGGGTTCACGGGGAATCGCAACCTGGAGGATGTCCAGAAAGTGGTGAATTCCCTCCGAGAGTATGGGGGTGTCCTCTCTTTGGATCTCCGGGGTCACGGGGACAGTGGGGGCGAGGGCACCATGGGCATGGACGAAATCCATGACATCGATTCAGCCGTGATCCACGCCCGCGACTTTGGCTATCGCACAGTTGCAACGG
>JBDQMZ010000213.1:0-4788 GCA_040261955.1 Candidatus Nanopelagicales bacterium | reverse complement strand
TCGAAACATTGAGAGAGATTCGCAGCGCTGCAGGTGCCTACACCCCAAGTGATCAAGACTTGGAAAATCTGGTTTCCTGTGCCTAATTGGACTCTTGAGCGCACCTTAGGGTTTCTCCCCTATGCAGTATTTATTGCTACTTTCCAGCGCTCAGTAGTTGCACCCATGCTCCTGGGAATGGGGCAAGACTTCGACGTCAATCTCGCCACCATCACACTCTCCATGAGCGCATACCTATTGGCTTATGGCCTGGCGCAACCTGTGTGGGGGATCATCTCTGATCGATTAGGCAGGACCGCAACACTTCGACTCTCCCTCGTTCTTGCGGGTGTCCTAGACCTTGTGAGCGTTATTCCTATGGACATAGGGCCCTTCATCGCATTCCGCGCTTTGGCCGGGGCCATGATGGCGGGAGTGTTTCCCACCGCCGTCATTTTCATCGGTGACACCATTAGCGAACCCAGAAAACGACAACCAGCGATCGCCCACTTGCAAATCGGCGTAGCAATGGGACTCACATTTGGAACCGTTCTAGGCGGCATCGGTATCGCAACCATTGGTTGGCAGGCATTTTTTATCGCCACTTCACTGGTGTGCTTCATCATGGCGATTTATGTCAAGGGAATGCCCAATCCCAAGCCAGGAATTCATCGACTCCCAATACTGCGTTCATTTCAGGTCGTACTCTCAAACGGTTGGTCTTGGCTGCTGTTTGGGCTCGTATTTGTAGAGGCAGCAGTACTGCTCGGGGTATTTACACTTGTGCCAGCAGCGCTTGAGACCACGGGTAGTTCGGCTGTCATTGCAGGGCTTGTCACCGGCGGATACGGTCTATCAGTTCTGGTCACCTCCCAAGTAGTGCGCCTCAAGGCTCAAAATGTCCATCCACATCGCTTCCTCTTTTATGGAGGAAGTGCATCAATCATCGGGTTTGCAATCTTGGCTGTCTCAGTGAATGCATGGACAGTCTTCATCAGCGTCTGTTTCCAAGGAATTGCTTGGGTGCTCATGCACACAACACTGCAAACATGGGCAACAGCTCTATCTGACAAGGCACGAGCAATGGCAGTCTCGCTTTTTGCCGGCTCTATGTTCCTGGGAAATGGCGCCGGTGCTTATGCCGCCAGTCACTTGCTCGAATTCAATGGAACTGTCACCCTTTTCACCATCGCTACGTTCACCATGGTTGCCTTGACGGTGGTATCTGTAGCGGCACAAAGGCACTATTCACACCGCACGGCATCGTGATCGCCTAGGCTGACCATGTGTCCGCAACGTTAAAAGATATCGCCAAAAAGGTCGGCATCCACCCCGCAACGGTTTCCCGTGCCCTCAATCCACGGACAGCGCATCTGGTCAACCCCGCGACGGTTGCAAAAGTCAAGAAAGCCGCAGCGGCCTTGGACTACCTGCCTAACCCCATGGCGGCGGGACTTCGAACATCGCGATCTCACACGATTGGTGTCGTCATACCTGACCTGAACAACCCATTGTTCCCCGGAATGGTGCGCGGCATACAAGACACACTTGGACGTGCCGGATACACACCACTATTGGTCAATACTGACAACGATCCCGACATTGAAAGCCACCTGGTCGCTTCATTGAGTGCCCGCCGAGTGGATGGCTTCATTCTTGCAACTGCCCGGCGCGATCACCCACTTCTCGCCCAATTGAGTGAAAAATTCCCAATTGTGCTCATCAACCGGGTATCAGACAGTGTGCAACTCCCCTCAGTGGCCGCTGACGAACAGCACGGCATTCGACTTGCCATTGAACACCTCTATGGACTTGGACATCGAGAGATCGCGCACGTTGCAGGTCCCGCCTGGTCTTCAACGGGACATGAACGTTCGCAGGCCTTCACCCGCAGCATGAAGGACCACGGGCTAGTGACATCGAAACGAATATCTGCCGTGAGCTCATGGAGCATCGAGGCAGCAAATGAATGCGCCACCCGACTAATAAAGGCGGACCCAGCCATCACAGCGATTGTTGCGGCAAATGACCAACTCGCCCTGGGAAGCATTGCGGCCATCAAAGGCATGAAACTTCGATGCCCGCGCGACATCAGCGTCGTGGGCTATAACGACATGCCGTTCATGGATATTGTCGATCCCCCACTCACCACCGTGCGCGTGCCACAAAATGACATTGGCTCCGAGGCTGCACGTTTGCTCCTGAGCATGCTCGTTGAAGAAGGTTCCACGTCAGTCAAACAGGTCAGGCTCACCCCCGAACTCATTCTACGAAGTTCGACCACACACCCGAGAGTTGAGAAGTAACAGTGAAAAGTAGAACCATTGGTTCAGGATCCGCGGCACTGACGGTCAGCGAAATTGGTCTCGGGTGCATGGGCATGACCTACGCATACGGAGCAGCGGATCCCGATCAAATTCGTGCAACACTTGATCGCTCCATTGACTTGGGGGCGACCTTTTGGGACACCTCAGACTCCTATGGCCCTTACACCAATGAAGAATTGCTCGCACCATTTGTTCAGAAATATCGGGATCAAGTGGTACTCGCGAGCAAGTTTGGTCAACAATTCTTTGACGATGGCACCCGTGGAGTTAACGGGTCCCCCGAATACGTCAAGCACGCTTGTGACGAAAGCCTTCGCCGTCTAGGCATTGAGACGATTGACCTCTACTACCAACACCGCATTGATCCCACTGTTCCAATCGAAGAAACCTGGGGGGCACTCGCAGAGTTAGTCCAGGCAGGAAAGGTGCGATTCCTTGGATTAAGTGAAGCATCCGCTGAGAGCATCCGGCGTGCGCACGCGGTGCACCCCGTCACAGCTTTGCAAACCGAATGGTCCCTATGGACGCGCGATGTTGAAGTGAACGGGATCCTTGCGGCTACCCGAGAACTCGGTATTGGATTTGTTCCATATTCCCCGCTGGGGCGCGGATTTCTCACAGGCGCAATCACAAGTAATGAGCAAATCGCCAGCGATGACGGGCGCAAGCAATGGCCTCGTTTCCAGGACGACGCGATTCAAGCGAACCAACAGATTCTTCACTCATTGCAAGACATTGCGAGTCGGGTAGATGCCACGCTGGCACAAGTTGCCATCGCTTGGTTACTCGCACAGGGCGACAATGTGGTCCCAATCCCTGGAGCCAGGAAAGTGCATCACCTCGAAGAAAACTGCGCAGCCACTGACATTGAACTGACAGCATCTGACATCACAGCGCTCAGCGAGTCAATCCATGCTGGTGTTACGAGCGGATTGCGGTATCCGGCCGCGATGATGAAGTCAATTCAGACTTAGGCGTTTTTCGCGCACTTGCATTGATAACTACTGCTGCAAACGCAAGTACAACGCCGCCAATGAGTGGCAGGTCAATCGTGTGGGCCACGGCAAAGTCAAGAATGAGAGATCCCAACAATTGACCTGCTATGGCCAACAAACTGAGACGCAATACTCCTACCTTGCCCACAACCCAAGACGCGGTCGCAATAAACACAACCCCGACAACTCCCCCGAGATAAACCCAAAGTGGACCTGAAGGTAAGGCAGCAACTTGCCCATGTCCCAATGCAACATAGACCGAAAGTAGAACGGCGAGTGTCAAAGCCCCAACCACGAAATTCCACCATGCGGCTACCAGCGGCTCCGATGTCGCAGCAGTAACTCGGCCATTAATGGCTTGTTGAACTGAAACTCCAACCCCCGCGAGAAAACTGATCGTGACTGGAACGATGGGTACGTCGGCAGATCCGAGTCTGCCTGAAACTGCCACGACAACTGCGCTCACACCTACAAGGGCCGAAACAACACGAAGTCCCGTAACCGACTGCCTACCATGTGGACCTAAACCGAACTTGTCCACGATGAGCGCTGATGCACTTTGACCTGACACGAGTGCGACAGCAAACAGAGCAACACCTGTGACCGGCACGGACACGCTCTGGGAGAACACGAAGAACGCACCAAAGAAGCCACCAATGATCATCCAAGGCTTAAGATCACCGCACCGGACAGCATGAAAAAAACGACCAACGCCTCCCCGACGGCTTGAACTGATCACTACGAGAACGCTGGCAAGAATCAGGCCCACACTGAATGAGATCGTGGCCGCCTGCAGTCCGTTGTTCAACAGATCAGACAGAGACCCGTTGGCTCGAGATTGAATCGCCGTCAGCGAACCAACGACAACTGCTGCCAGTGAGGGTCCGAGTGCATAGCGAGCTTGCATGTGACTAATGGAAGAAATGCCGCGTGTCAGTGAAATACATTGTTATGCCGGCTGCTTCAGCAGCTGCAATGACTTCATCATCTCGGACTGACCCGCCCGGTTGAACCACACCCGTGACACCCGCATCGATCAGAATCTGGAGGCCATCAGCGAAGGGGAAAAAGGCATCAGAGGCGGCAACACTTCCCGCTACGCGCTCACCAGCGCGATCCACAGCCAACCGAGCAGAATCAACACGATTAACTTGTCCCATGCCAACACCCACGGCAGCCTGATTCTTGGCCAACAGGATTGCATTGGACTTCACGGACCTGCATGCACGCCAAGCAAACTCCAGATCTCGCATTGTTGCGCTGTCTGCAGGTATTCCTGACACCAGTTTCCATGAGTTAGTGGCATCGCCTTCCGCATCAATAGCATCGCGCGTTTGAACCAAAAGCCCACCTGAAATGGAACGTGATTCCCTGTGCATTCCCGGGTGCGGCCCCGGGACTCGAAGAATTCGCAGATTCTTTTTCTCACGAAGAATGACAAGGGCTTCGTCGTCGAAGTCTGGAGCAATTATTACTTCAGTGAATAC
>JBDQMZ010000212.1:0-4604 GCA_040261955.1 Candidatus Nanopelagicales bacterium | reverse complement strand
CCTCTGAGGTGAAGAAACAAAAGAAGGGTGGCTTTCAGGTCACATGGAAAAATCAAGGAGAACCAATTGCTTTTGGCACGCCAGTATTTTTCCCCGTTAAGGTCTCTTGGCCCAAAAAGCCCGGTAAATACGGCATGACCGTTTTTCAACAGTGCCCCGGAGGGTCCACCCTCTGGAACACAGAGTTCACCGCCGCAACCGCTGATGCCCCATCTCCGCCGCTGACACCCCTGCCTGAGGTTGAAGTCAAAAAGGGTTCATGACTCGAGAACTCCCGATACTGGTTTGACATGAAATTTAGCGTTCGCGTGAAACCAGGCGCATCCAGAACAAAAGTTGGTGGTTCATATGGTGAGCCCCCAGCGCTCATTGTCGCGGTGCGCGAACAACCCACTGATGGTCAAGCAAATAAAGCCGTTATTCGCGCTCTTGCCGCTGCATTCAATGCTCCTCGCGCAAGTTTTCAAGTAGTTTCAGGTCACAAGAACCGCACCAAAATCGTCGAGTTCATGTCACCTGATGAGGGTGCTGCTCGTGCGCAAATCGAGAACCTTCTGCTTTCCTAGGCACTTTTCACCACACTGGACTTCAACATCATTGGGCCAAAGCCATCCACCTTGGCGTCTATGTCATGGTCCCCATTGCCTGGCACGAGTCGAATTCCGTGAACTTTCGTCCCCACTTTCAACGGAGCTGAACTGCCCTTGACTTTTACATCTTTAATAATTGTTACGTCGTCGCCGTCGGCCAAAACGTTCCCGACCGAATCCCTGACCACCGGAGCACTGCCGTGATCATCGGACGGACTGTCGGTTGCTGACCATTCGTGCGCACATTCGGGGCAGACAAATAAGCCACTCAACTCATAGGTGAATTCGCAGGCACAGTGGGGGCAGGGTGGCGTTTGATCCATCACATGATTCTATGGCGTGAAGAATCACATTCCTTGTCTCGAGGTAATAGGGTCAAGTATGCATCGATCGGTTAAAGTTTTCGCCACAGCTCTTGGCCTTGGCATTGTTGCCGCGCTGGTGGTTCCCTATCTGTTGCCAAAGAGGTCGACAGGAACTTTGAGTTACATGCAAGCGGCCGGTCCTGCGGCTAGTTTCCTATCCCTTGCGGGAATTGCGGTGCACATTGAACATAGGAATTACCGCGGGCAAGAATCTGATCCACCGCTCATCATTCTGATGCATGGCTTTGGTGCTAGTACTTTCTCGTGGCGTGAGGTACTTGACCCGCTCACGCAATTCGGCGAGGTCGTGGCCTATGACCGACCCGGCTTTGGATTCACCGAAAGACCTGAGTCGTCCATAGAAGTTGACCCATACGGTTGGAGAGGCAACTTCCGAATTCTTGATTCATTGATTGCCCACTACGGAACTGAACGCAACATCGTATTGGTGGGTCACTCGGCCGGCGGTGAACTCGCTGCTCAATATTGCTTGATGCGCCCCGAGTCAATCGCGGCGTTGATCCTTGTTGATCCGGCAATCTTGACAACCGGCGGACCACCCCCGTGGGCCGAATGGATATTGCGCACTCCCCCGGCTAATCAGATCGGCCCGATCCTGGTTGGAGGGATTGCAAAATCAGGCGATGTCCTGCTACGCAAAAGCTACTTCAACCCTGCGAAAGTAAACCAAGAGATTTACGATGGCTATCACGCGCCCATGAAAATTGAAGGCTGGGAACGCGCCTTTTGGGATTTCACAAAAGCACCACGCATTAGAAACCTGCCGGGCACCCTGGATTCCATTTCTCAACCGACGCTAATTATTAGCGGTGATGCAGACACTGTGGTTCCAGTATCAGATGCGCTCGAGCTGGAAAAGTTAATTCCCAACAGTTGGCTCGAGTTGATTTCTGAATGCGGGCATTTACCTCATGAAGAAAGACCTGCAGAATTCATGGAAGCAATTGCGAGCCATTGGAATGAGCTCACGCAGAAGTTCGAACCGCCTGGTCATCTAATAATTGAATGAATGCATCAGTCGATAGGCCCTGGGAGAGAGCCGAACGCATGATGGCCGCCTGGCTTTCCGGCGCTAGGCCACCAATGGGTTGATCTCTGTCAAGGTTGGTGGGAAATGGGTACCCCTCAGCACATGCTGCAACCGAGTTGTCCAGCTCCTCTGGCGTCAGAGTCCCTGCACGTGACATTTCTAGGAGGTATGGGTAAACCGCTTCGCACATTGCCTTGCGATCCACAGTCTCCATGGCGCGACCAAATGCGGAGGATACCTGAAGCAGGTTAGCCATCCGCTCGATATCGGCTGAATGGTTTGTTCCTGCGCCGTGCATCAGCGCGGGATTGAAAAACAGTGCGTCGCCCTTGTTCAAGGGAAGTTGAATCATGTGACGGGCGAAGTAATCCTTGATCTCCTGATCACGCCAGGCAAGGTAACTCAGCGGGTACTTTTGTGAATGAGGCAGCAGCATGGTGGGCCCACTTTCCACCGGCATATCGCAATGGGCGACCGCTCCCTGCAATGTGAGAAACGGCGAGAAGCGATGCACATGCGCCGGGAATCGCTGGGATGACTCATTAGTTTGAAAACCCAGGTGGTAATCGTTGTGCGGTTCCTGCGCTTGACCACCGGGGAACACCAAGTTCACCTGGGATGTCACTTGATAATCCGGTCCGAGCCAAGACTGACACGCGGTTGCAATTGCCTGATTCGTGTAATACCGAGCAAAGACTTGTGGCGAACTGAGCGCCAATTTCTGCTGGGCATTCCAAATTCGACCATTCGCTCCGGCTTTACCAAAGTGGTCGCCCACGGGTCCGCCAGCTTCACGTTCCTGAGCCAAAATATCCATGAATGCTGCCGTTGCCTGGTCAATCACTTCAGTGCTGGAATAGGCGCCTTTGAGAACATAAACTCCGGGCCCAGAATTCAAGGCCTTGGATAACTCGGCTTCGACCTCACGCCTTTGATTGGGATCGTCAAAGTTCAAATGCGCACAGTCATAAATGAGAACGCCCTTGTCAACCCCTGATGCCAGCGGAAATTCATCGAGGCTGGTTTCCTGGGATACAACTCTTTCAAAGTCGCTCAGTGATACGTCCCTTGAACTCATCCATGCAGATTCCGTGATGGTCACGATATCCTCTCCTTCGATACTGTCGTTACCTTGCGGTCAGGGGCTCTAATTTGCCGGTTTCCATTTCTCGTTTCAACATGAGTAAATAGTCTGAGACCGAGTACGAATCCAATTCAAGAATGGATCGAGTCTGTGTGCAGTCCAGACTTGTATCCCGTGGCACTGCTGCTGGAAACACTCCCTCGGGAGGAACAGGCCCCTGGGTGATCAGATCCGGGCTGAGTCCAAAAACTTCAGCGGCCAGCAGCGCCAACTCCATGCGCCCTATTGACTCGTTGGCCATTAAATGGAAGGTTCCCTCGGCCTCTCGCTCAATCATGCGGTGGATGATCGCGCCAATCTCGGTCGCATGGGAGGGTGAGGCAACCATATTGACGTTGTCATCGATCCACACCGTGAACTCTTTACCTTGGCTCAACTGCTCAATCATCGTCGTGACAAAAAACCCAAACCCGCAGTCCTGTTGGCGTGGGCCTTGATCTGCCAATCTGTGCTTTCCAAGGATTCCGCCCACCCTCGCGATGGAGCCCAATTGTTTGCGATCTTTGACCACCATCTCCCCAAATGCCTTGAGAACTCCATAGATGTTTAAGGGGTTGGGTGGTTCATCCTCGGGAACCATGTGACCTGTTCCATCCATGACCCAGTCCGTGGAGATGAACACAAATGGTTTGTCACTAGCGGCGTTGCTCAAATTCTGAGTTGAAACGACATAGGAGTCGTAGGCATAGCGCCGATTGTTTTGCATCACATTAAAGTCATTGAGAATCGCACTATGCACGACTGCGTCCACGGTTCCCACGGCCGCGTCAACTGAATCCTTGTTGAGGTAATCGACTTCGACCCATTCCCACGGGAAATTTTTTTCAAGGGGGGCGCGAGTTGCGATGACAGGTTGCATGCCGCGCTGAGCAAGGACCTCAACCACATGGGAACCTACAAAGCCAGTACCCCCAGTGACAAGAACCCTTTTCACAATAATTACTTCACTTTCACCGGCAGGCCGGTTGCGAAAGATTCCTTTGCTGCCAGTGCGACTGCAATCGGTGCGCGGGCCTCTTGCGCGGTCACTGGCGAGACTCCACCGGACTGCAGATAATCCCTGAAAGCTTCCCACTCGTGGAGATATGAATTGGTGTAACGCTCAAGGAAGAAATAAGGCAGTGGAGTCGCCTGTGTTCCCTCGGCATTCATGGTGAAGCCTGTGTGCATCATTGGATTATCAGAAACAGCCATTCCTTCGGAGCCAAATACTTCAACCCGCTGGTCATACCCGTACTTTGCCTCACGACTGTTATCGATGGTTGTGAGTGTTCCGTCGGCGTGGGTGAGAAGGACTACTGCGGTGTCAATGTCCCCCACCTCCCCGATAGCCGGGTCAACTCGCACATCGCCTTTGGCGTACACCTCAACAATAGGTGAGCCCACCGCGTAAGCGGCCATGTCAAAGTCATGGATCATCATGTCGAGGAAAATGCCGCCGCTCACCTTGATGT
>JBDQMZ010000211.1:0-4324 GCA_040261955.1 Candidatus Nanopelagicales bacterium | reverse complement strand
CATCCCAATGGGCTTGAAGGCTCATGCCGTTGCGGCACCCTCATCCGTTGCAACGTCGGCGGGAACTTCCTCCACCACCGTCGGTTGCGGATTAAGAATCGCCTCAGCGGCTGCAATTTGTTGCAGGGCACGCTCGAGTCGATCTTGGGCTACGCCATAAGCCGCGAAGTCACCCTCGGCCAGAGCCGCTTGACCATCGGCATAGGCCTGCTGGGCCGCGTCAATGGCTTGGGCCAGAGCAACAATTGGATCGGCAGACGTTGGCTGGTCAGGTGCTGGGATCGTTTCACCCGTGTCGGGGTCAACAGTGGTGCCATCGCCTAGGTTCACGTCAGGCAGTGAATCCGGCAGAGCAGCAGGGTTCGTACTGAGCACCTTGGCGAGCGCAGTTGAGAGGTTATCCTCGAGAGCGACGTTGGCACCGTAACCCGCAAGAACTTTTCGCAGCAACGGATAGCCATCAGCTGCAGCGCGGATGTACACCGGCTCCACGTAGAGCAGTCCGCCGTTGAATGGCAATGAGAGCAGGTTGCCGAGTTCTACTTCAGATCCACCGCGTCGCAGGAGTGACAACTGCGAACTCACGGTTGGGTCAGACTCGAAGTTGTTTTGAACCTGCTGCGGGCCAGGAATCGTGGTGTTACTCGGCAATTGAAGTACTTCGATCTTGCCGTAGTTGTCACCCGGATCTGAACTCACCGCCATGAAAGCTGCAAGAGTTTGCCGTCGTTGCGGCGCAAATGTCGTGGTGAGTGAGAACTCTGTCGCACTCTGACCCGGCATCTGAAGGGTCAAGTAGTAAGGAGGTTGGAACACCTGAGCCGGTGACACTGTTGGGTCAAACGGAACAATCCACACGTCGGTGCCGTTATAGAACGTAACCGCATCGGTCACGTGATAGCGACTCATGATGTTGCGCTGCACCTTGAAAATATCCTGTGGATAGCGAACATGTTCAACGATGTCCAGCGGCATTTCGCTGCGCGGCTCAACAACGTCGGGGAATGCTTTCATCCATGTTTGCAAAACAGGATCTGATTCCTCCCATGCGTAAAGGGTGACGGTGCCTTCGTAGGCATCGACAACAGCTTTGACCGAGTTACGCATGTAGTTGACCTGATCGCGAGGTAAGAGCCCAGACTGGATCACGCGTGAGCTAATCGAGTCGCTCGTGGCCTCGGATAGTGACACACGACTTGAATATGGATACTCGTTGGACAAGGTGTAGCCGTCGACGATCCACTGAATGCGGCCATCAGCAACAACGGGATACGGATCCTGATCCAGCGTCAGCCAGGGGGCTACTTTCTCAACTCTGGTGAGTGGGTTGCGGTCCCACATGATCTGCGAATCCTGGTTCACCAAATCCGAGAGCAAAATATTGGAGTCTTGGAACTTCGTGGCGAACAAGAGTTTGCCAAACAGCGAGCCCATGGGCACGCCACCCTTGCCTTCATAGGTATTCGTCGCCTGCCCCGTTGGGTTGGCGTCATCGGGATAGTCAAGTTCAACGGCTGGCGTTCCCTTGGGCGCTCCAACGATGGAATACGGCGGGCTGAGTTCACCAAAGTAAACGCGTGGTTGCGTGACTTCGAGTTCACCGACGGGTGGGATGTCCGATGCAAAGAAATCAGGTGCGCCATTGCTCAAAGCAGTGTTGTCAAATGCACTGACAAAGCCATAGCCATGCGTGTACACGGCTTTGTCGTTGGTCCAGTTGCGCTGGCCATCCGGTATACCTGCAAGGTTGATTTCGCGTACGGCAACAACGGCACCCCGCCGACCTTGCGGCAAGTCATAGCGGTCCACATCAAGGGTGTTGTTGAAGGAGTAGTAACCACGGATTTGCTGTAATTGGTTATAAGTGGGCGAAACAATCGCGGGATCAATCAAGCGAATGTTGTTCAAAGTGCCTGCACTCGCCTGCAATGTCTCCGCCGTTGGTGGCGACACCGTGCCTTCATAATCGGAGATGACTGCATCCTGGATTCCGTAGGCATCCCGACTCGCATCAATGTTGCGCTGGATATATGGCTCTTCGCGCACCAATTCACTAGGACGCACCTGGAATTGCTGGACCACAAGTGGGTAGAGCCCACCAATAACAATTGAGGTAACAATCATCAGACCTGCACCAATGGTTGGGATGACCCAGTGGCGTCGGAAAATATTAAAGATGAACAGGGCAGCCACGATGATGGATACGAACACCAAAATATTGAGTGCCGGCAGCACGGCGTACACATCCGTGTACTTCAACCCGGTGAACCCTGAGACCAGGTTCTCACTCTTGGTCACCAGCCCAAAGCGGTCGAGGTAGTACGCAACTGCCTTGAGCAAAAGGAATACGGCAATCAAGGCCGAGAGTTGCGCTTGGGCCGCTCTCGTTGCGCGATCGCCTCTGGGCTGAAGACGCAGGCCTCCATAAATGTATTGAACAGCTGTCACAATCAAGATCGCCAGAATTACCAAAGTGAAAGCGAACCCAAGAACGAAACGCATGAACGGAAGCTCGAATGTGTAGAAAGAGAGGTCAAGTCCAAATTGTGGGTCTACCTGATTAAAGGGTGTGGAGTTCTTCCACAGAAGGTAGGTGCCGTACTCCCCTGATCCGGCCAGACCCGCAAAAAATGACAAAATCAAAACGATGGCAAGTGCAATCCATCTGCGGTATGGCTCGATCCCAATTCGATATCGCTCAAGGCTCGCCTGCTCGGGGGTTGCGCCCACAAACTCGGGGCGCGTTCGAAACGCGATCCACATGGACAACGAAGACACAATTGCCATGGCCACGAACATGACCGCGAACATGCCCATTCGAGTGAACAAGGCAATGGAGAACACCTGAGTTTTACCCACAGAATCAAACCACATGAACTCTGTGTAGAAACCCGTGAAAATCACGAAGGCAATGACAATGACTGCCAGGACAATGATTGTGGGAAGTAGGACGCCACCCTTGCGGCGAGGCTCGATATCAGGAGTCATAGAGGTCACAGGAACAACTTACGTCAACTTGCTGGACATGTCCCAACCGGTAGACCCGCTGCCCAGTGGCCGAGTTCGCCAATTGCCTCAGAAAGGGTCGAAACCGGGACAACCGTGAGGCCATCGGGGATATACCCCTGCGCCTCAGCACAGTGCTGCGCCGGCATGAGGAACAACTCGGCCCCATCGCCGCGGGCGCCGGCCAACTTCTGGCGAATACCGCCAATGGGCCCGACGGTTCCATCAGACGTGATGGTCCCTGTACCTGCGACGGCTTTGCCATCAGTCAAGTCAACTGGAGTGAGTTTGTCCACGATCCCGGTGGCAAAAATGAGCCCGGCACTTGGGCCGCCCACATCAGTGAGGGTGAAATCAATGTCAAAGTCAGCTGAATACAACTCTCCCACGGAGATTCCTATGTAGGGCACTCCAGCGTTATCGGGATTTTCCATCGATGTGACAACTATTTGCTCGTCCTGTGCCGCGCGCCGGATGTCGAAGGTGAACTCGGTGCCCACCGGCGCCTTCTGCACAGCAGAGACAACTTCACCCGGTGCACTCACGGGTTCGCCGTTCACCGCAATGATTTGGTCTCGTGGCTGGAAAATTCCATCAGCCGGGGCATCAACAACGACCGCAGTGGCCACAATTTCAGTTTGAATTGGCAATTCCAAGAAATTCAAAGCCGCGGCAATGGCATCAGACTCAGATGTGCTGAACATCGCGGCGTTGCGGGCTTTGACCTGCTCGCCACTGATGTCGTCGGGATAAATGAGTTCACGAGGAACTACTGCATCAGCCGCGTTAAACCACGAACCAACAGCGTCAAAAAATGTTAACCCTCCCCGCGGGCCACCTGACTCCCTGACCGTGGTCATGTTGAGAGTTCCCGAAGTGGGAAATGTCTCGGTGCCCGAAATGGAGATGACGTCAGCGCCATCAACCTGCCCGATCACATTAAATGTTGGTCCTGGCGCGAGTTTGACATAAGGGACAGGCAGCACCAGCGCCACCGCAACCAGAGCGATGGTGACACCAACGCTTGCCAGGAATGCGATCAGACTGCGCCTACGCTGCGATCTGCCCTCGGCTGGCTCGGGTTCGCGCCCGAGTTCTGGTTCAGTCACGATCGTCGGGGTTCCTTTGTACCCGAATGTGACCATGAGAGCGATTCATTGCCTCTTGCATGGACGCGAACTTTCCCAGATCATGGTGCTCAGTTGGGCGACGGAAATAACTCACCAGGGCACCAATGCCTAGCGCAATAATCACGGCCCCCACCGGAATGAGCCACCACAACAACGCTGACACGCGATCTCCACTCTTTGCAATCGAT
>JBDQMZ010000210.1:0-3987 GCA_040261955.1 Candidatus Nanopelagicales bacterium | reverse complement strand
GCAGTATCTACCCTTAGTTGCTGAAGGAAAGATTGATATTCATCCGTGGATGGAGAACGTCGATGGGCGAACGGTTGCCTTTGCTGACGGAACCAAACAGGACTTCGATGGCATTATCTTTGGAACCGGGTTCAACCTCGACCTTCCATTTCTCAGCGATGAAATCCGCGAGACTCTCGATCTTGATGAGCACCACGCCGATTTGTACAAGCACACATTTCACCCTGAACTGCCTGGGCTTGCGTTTCTCGGTATGTGGGATCAGGCCGGAGGGTATTTCGTGCCCATCGAACTACAAGCGCGTTGGGTCGCCTATTCATGGAGTGGCGCAATTCTCGGGCCGACCGAAGCGGAACTCACACAAGGAATAGTCGACTACCGCGCCCGCAGGGGTTCCTCACAGAAAACACGCATGAACCTCATCGCGGTTGACTTCGCTCGTGCCGCTGGCGTTGAACCCGATCTCAGGCAATGGCCAGATCTTGAACGAGCCCTTCTGTTTGGCCCTCTTGCACCGAGTAGTTTCCGCTTATCTGGCCACGACAGCCTTGCGGGCGCACCCGCGCAATTGTTACGGGACGCCGAAATTTTTGGGGCCATCACGGGTACAGAACTCAACGCCCGCGAAGCAGAGCACATGGAGTTGCTCTAAATAAGGATGACGTACCTGTAACTTAAATAACCGTCAGCTCGGCCTCGGTAACAAACATTCTGACTCTGCTACTGACGTGCGCGATCGAGTCATCGGCTGTTTGGATCCCGATTTCTGAGGCGTAGGCCGCCTCGAAATCCTCTTTGGAGTCAAACCACAGTTCTGACACTCCATCAATTCCGGGATCATCCGTGTTGTGGTCAACAAGGTTAAAGATTGCTCTGCGCAAATTGGGTAGCTTCTCCGCGAGTGGTCGATGCTCGCCGAGCCACCACTGCGCAAAATCATCGTGCGTCATGTCGGCACGACGCGTCAAAAGGATCACTGCTTTAAACATTTTCGCCTCTCAAGAGCCTGGTTTCTTCACTCGAGCATTAGGTCGCCCGCCCACGCCAAGGGCCAGCGAGATGACGATTTCATTGGGTCGAGGAGCGTCGGGGATACAAACATCAGCAGCATCCATGTCATCAAATTGCCAGCGGTCATCCTTATTACCCAGCGGCATTGTGATGCTGGATCCCGCGGGACCGACCTTCTTGGTGCCGGGAATTATGTCGGCACCTCCCCCAATTGCTGCCCGCACCGGTGCGCCGAAACGGGGGTGCAATATTGCCGCCGAGTGCTCTCGATCACCGTCGGTACCCACGATTGCACCTTTGCCATAACTGCGCACCTCCGCTGATTCAATGCCAAATCCTTTGAGCCCCAAGATCGCGTTATCCACCAGAACTTGTGCTGCTTCTGCACCTAATTCTTCGAGTTCGCTCAGATCCTCAACGAACCCTTTACCTGCCAAAGGGTTGCTCACCACAATCGTCGCGGTAACGACTACAGAATCTGATTTGATCTTTGCACCGGCCTCACTCAACGTCTGGTGCACGGTTGTTGTCATGCTCCTGATTTCCATCATCCCACCTTATTGTCCAGACCGAACATTCTCACCGAATCCTTGAAATTCAGCCGTCCCAGTGGAGCGAATCGCCAATAACCGCCGCGCTTTGGTTGAAGTTACACGCAGACTTCAATCACGGCGAAGATTTTCTAAACAGGCTCGCAATAATTGCAACCAAGATGGTGGCAAAGACTATTTGCGTGATGAAAGTCAACCAGAATCCCCAGCCAGCAGCCTGTCCCACAAGCATTCCACCGGCACCACCCAAGATGCCGAGAAAAATCGTCATGAGACAGCCAATTGGCTGCATGGAAGGAACCAGAATGCGCGCAATTCCGCCAATAACGATTCCGACGAACAAACCACTGAGGAGACTGTTGATGTCCATGGGGCTAGCCAACCACTTCGGCACCTGATTCGGCAAGCGTGGCAAGCCGAGAGATGCATCGAAAATATTTCTTGCGGTAACCGCCTTTGAGCATGTCACTACTGAACACCTGATCAAGTCTCACGCCACTGTTGATCACAGGGACGCTCCTGTCATAGAGCCGATCAACAAGGGCGACAAACCTCAATGCTGGGACTTGATCTCTCAACGGAGTGACATCGGTTATTCCTAAGAGCTCAATGTTCTCAACGAGAGCGCCGTAATACGCCGGGTGAATCTTGCCCAGATGGCTCATGAGTTCACCCCAATTGGCGCCCACTGAATTGGACATGGCCGCTAACTGTTCACTAACAAAATCTGAAGTGAATGGTTCCCCATGGAACGTGAGGTCGCGGTGCCGGTAGTCAGAGCCATCAATACGGATTACATCAAAGTGCGCGGAGAGGCCTTGGATTTCCCTCAGAAATTCATCCGCTGCGAACCGCCCTTCCCCCAAACGATCTGGCAGCGTATTGGATGTTGCCGCGACAAACACTCCGGCTTTGACCAGTTCGCCCAAGAACGTGGACATCAACACCGTGTCCCCCGGGTCATCAAGTTCGAACTCATCGATGCACACCAGCGAGTGGTTTGAGAAATACTCCACTGCAGTGCGAAAACCCAACAAACCAAGCACATTGGTGTATTCAACGAATGTGCCGAATGACTTGTGACCGCGGGTGGTTTGATTCCACATTGCTGCCAGGAGGTGCGTCTTTCCAACACCGAATCCACCGTCGAAATAGAGACCCGGGCGCCCTTCAGGAGCCTTGTTGCGTGACAGCCAACCTCTGGGTTTGGCTGCTCTCCCTAACTCGACCCTGTTCCCAAACACACGTGCAGCCTCAACTGCTGCTCGTTGACTCGGCTCTCGAGCATCGGGAATGTAATTGTCAAATGAGGCGTTCGCAAACTGCGGTGGCGGGGCAAAGCCAACGATGATCTCTTGTGCGCTCACTGATGGGGAGATGTTCACGATGCGCTGCACAGGCATACTTTAGGTCGCCACGTGAATTCCCACACCTGCACCGCCAACGAGTCTGATGGCACTAGGCTCGCGTGGTGAGTACAACGACTGAGGTTTTCCTGTTTTTCGCCATTGGCCTATTCATATTTGGCCTCGTATTCGTCCTACTTGGCCTTTCCAGCGAGCGCGGCTACTGGTCCCAGAGAGATCCGTCAGGCAATGCCCGGCGAGATGCCACAAAGTTTCACACGGTCTACCATCGGGCATTCAAAATTGCTGCCAGCGACGACCGCGCACCCTTGCGAATCGCGGCCATCGGAGTTGTTCTCTGGTATTTCGCGGCGGCCGCGCTCATCTTGAGCATTATTTTTGCGCTTACCAACTAGCTGATTGTCGGGCTGACAGGACTTGAACCTGCGACCTTCCGGCCCCCAGCCGGACGCGCTACCAAACTGCGCCACAGCCCGTTTTGCTGCAGGCGGAACACTATCTCATGGGGCTTTGCTGCTATCGGCGCGATCGCTTTTCACGAACGCGCATGACAACGCGAATTGGTGTGCCATCGAATCCGAATTCTTCACGGAGCCTGCGCTCGATAAATCTGCGGTAACCAGCCTCTAGGAATCCCGTGGTGAATAGCGCAAACGTTGGTGGGCACGATGACACCTGTGTACCGAACAGAATCCGAGGCTGCTTTCCTCCTCGCAGTGGATGCGGGTGGGCGGCCGTGAGATCGGCAAAAAAACGGTTGAGCGTTCCAGTGGGCACTCGAGAATCCCAGTTGTCGAGAGAAAGCTCGAGAGCTGGCGCCAACTTCTCCACATGCCTCTTGGTCTTGGCCGAGATGTTCACCGTGGGCGCCCAAGAAACGCTGGCCAATTCCCGGTCGATTTCCCTCGCCAGGTAATGGCGACGCTCTTCATCGGTCAAGTCCCATTTGTTGAACGCAATAACGAGCGCACGTCCAGCTTCAATGACCATGGAAATAATCCGTTGATCCTGTTCACTGAGCGGTTCGGATGCATCGATCAACACGATGGCGACCTCGG
>JBDQMZ010000209.1:0-3737 GCA_040261955.1 Candidatus Nanopelagicales bacterium | reverse complement strand
TGCTTGGGGACCTTGGTTTCGGTTGATATCGCGAGCAATTCGTCCCAATGGATTCCCACTCAGCGATCGCTCCAAACTTGAGTCAACTGACTGTAGTTGGACGCGTGTGATGGTGAGGTAGCTGGCTGTACCGATAGTTGTTGAGGCGATGGCAATGAGGAGTGCCGTAACAAGTGTCAGACGCCACTTTAAGTTGAGTCGAACGCCTTTGGGCTGCTCGGCCAGTACTGATTCACTCACGAGTTGGTACCCGCTGGTTCATTAAGTTGATAACCCACGCCGCGCACCGTTCGAATGGTAAGAGTCGTGCCAAATTTCTTTCTGAGATAGGAAACGTAGGTTTCCACAACATTGGGATCCGCGAAATTATCAAGCCCCCAAACTTGAGTGAGTAGTTGGTCTTTACTCATGACTCGCTTGGTGTTTTCGAGGAACACTTGAAGGAGGCGAAATTCTGTGGGGGAGAGTTCGACTTCCATTCCATTGGCAGTCACAGAGTGGGTGCTAATGTCAAGAATTACGCTGCCGCAGCGCAGCACCTCTGTGTTCTCGATTCCCTGCGATCGCCGCAGGACTGCTTGCACACGCAATGTTAGTTCCTCGATGCCAAATGGTTTGCGAACAAAGTCATCGGCGCCGAGTTCAAAGGCCTTCTTTGTGTCCTCGCGGTCGAGGCGAGCGGTAAGGACAATGACTGGAGTGTTGATGCCACCATTGCGCATCCGCTCGAGAACTTCGTAGCCGTCCATCGTGGGCATGTTGATATCGAGTATCACAAGGTCAACATTGGATTCACGCAGTCGAGTGATGGCCTCGAGGCCGTGTTTCGCCGTGGTGGTTTCAATGTTTGCCATGCTCATTGCGTCCACGATGAGATCACACACGCCGTCTTCGTCATCGACAACTAGTACCAAAGGTGAACTCATTGCTCTCGAATGCTCCTGTTGATCTTGGTTTCGTTTGATCTTGGATTGGGACGAAAGTGCGGGGTGCACGTCGCTGCACCCCGCCCGTTATCGATTTTTTTATAGTGTTGTTATGCCAGTGGACCCGTGGCACCATGATTTGCGCCCCCACGCTGGCCTTTTCCGCCATGGCCACGACCTTTCATGCCCGGACCTTTTCCTTCAGGCTTATTCGCTTCGATGGCATCTGCCTGAGCCTGGGTAATGGTGCCGGCGGAGACAAGGCTCGCGAGTGTGTCACTCATGACCTGATCTCGGGAGTCCATCGCAGCGGCGAAGGCATCTTTGACTGCCGTCACTGTCTCAGCATCAATCTCCCCGGATTGAATTAGTGCCCGAACAGCTTTCTTGTCTCCGAAGGCGTCAGATTGAGACTGGGTAATGATTCCATCGGACACGAGCTGACCGAGCACGGTTTCCTGTGCTGTATCGCGTGCTGCTTCAATAGCAGTGCGCACCGAGTTTGCTTGCTCTTGGGTGATGGTTCCATCTGTCACGAGAGGGTTGCTCTTGCCGCCCTGACCCTTGTCACCTCGTCCCTTGCCACCCTGACCCTTTGCGGGCTTATTCGCGACAACTGCATCGGCCTGTTCTTGGGTGATGGTTCCATCGCTGACAAGCGAATCCAATGCACTGGACATGGCTGAATCGCGACCAGTGTCAAATGCAGCGCGAATCTTTTGTGCTGTTTCAGCATCGAATGACTCGACCAAATTCCTGATTTGCTTGCCAGCCTTGCCAGTGCCAATCGCACTTGCGAATTCATCTGCCTGTGCCTGTGTGATGGTGCCATCCGCAACCAACGAAGCCAGGACGCTGTCTCGGCTTGCGGTGCGTGCGGATTCAAGTGCTGACTTGATTTCATCACCTTGAATGGTGGTGAGTGTGTTGTCTTCTACGAGTGAGGTGACTGGGCCACGCTGGCTCTTTGATGCGTTTTCCCCTTGTGCCTGGGCCACGCCCACTGAGGCAGCGAGGAGGGCCACCGCGCTTGCGCCGACTCCGACGCCTGTCCAGATCTTCTTTGTCTTGCTCATGATGTGCTCCGTTTCGCTCAGATGTTGAACTCTTCTATGTCGCCAATATGCCGAGGCAACTTGGGAGCAACCTGAGACAAGCCTGTGTGTTTCCTGTGAATCCCTAGTGGTCTTGGGTCAGGATTATGAGGCTCGGGGCGCCCTTAGCCGATATTTCCAAGTTTGCTTCGAACCCGAGTGCCTCGAAATAAGACTGGAGGCCCTTCGCGTCCTGTGGGAATTTCCGCGCTGAGGCCATGGATGCCCGAACTAAATCACCTTTGGTTGCCTTGTTAAAGTGCGTGACACTTTTTCTCACGCCGTTGACCATCGTCATGACCTTCACTGGAATGACATTGGAATATTTGCTCAGGGGAGCAAGTTTTTCATAACTCCCGGAGCGCATGTCGAGCACGAGCTCATTGGAAAAGCTATCAAATAGTGGCATGAGATCTGACTTCCAGAATGTTGCCAGCGGTCCAATCTTGGGCAGAACAGTGGACCCACTCAGACGATAGGCAGGGATCGGGTCAGTTAACTGAACAAATCCAAATAGGGCGGAGGCAATGAGCACGGACCTTTGTGCACGCATCTTGGCTGCTGCGCTGAGCGATGGAAAGTCCAAGCGGTCATAGAGGACTCCGGAGTACACCTCGATCGCTGGAGCACATGGGTTTGAACCGAGGTGCGCATTGAGTTCGACAAGGTCGATCTGCGTGGAGCCCAGGTCAAGTAACTCGGCTGCTTTTTTGGGCGACTTCGCGCATATTGCGCTCAGTGAATCGATAAGTATGGTTCGAGAGGGATTGAGTTCGGGGAAACTCAACCCCGCAAGGTTGAGTTTTGGTCCCTTAATGGGCGCAGTCTTTCCTTCGCTCGGTGGAATGAGAAACAGCATTTGTTCAGCCTAGGCGAGATTCCTGATAGTGCCGGGGATAACCTTGCCGGTGGAACGAGTCGGCTGGGTGATCGCGGCAAGCAATTGTCGAGGAAAGTCCGGACTCCACAGGGCAAGGTGGTGGGTAATGCCCACCCGGGGCAACCCGCGGGACAGTGCCACAGAAAACAGACCGCCAAGGGTAACCTTGGTAAGGGTGAAACGGTGGTGTAAGAGACCACCAGTACCGCAGGTGACTGCGGTAGCTAGGTAAACCCCACCTGGAGCAAGGTCAAGAGGATGGAGTTGGGTTTTCGAACCCAGCAATATCTGAGCAAACGAGCGGCCCGCTTGATATTTGCTGGTAGACCGCATGAGGCCGTTGGCAACAACGGTCCTAGATGGATGTTCACCACCTGAGTGATCAGGTACAGGATCCGGCTTACAGGCTGACTCGTCCCCTCGATCCTCTCATTCGTGAGGGGATCGAGGCATCTGCAGGGCTATGGAATCGCTCGGGACAACACCGGGACAACATTGCCAGGAGTATCCTCGAGCTCGTGGACTATGACGAGCCGGCCGCTGAGGGCTACTTGGATCTTGCTCGCGCTGTGATCGGTCCCCATCGAGCGAGCCTCGAAGCGGCTCGAGCGTCTAACCGGGCGGCCGCAGGGGTGACCGCGTTGCACTCAAGGACTCCGACTTCACGATTCCCCAGGGTGCGATCACCGCGATCATCGGACCCAACGGATCGGGCAAGTCCACGCTGCTGCACGCCATCGCCGGATTGCTTCCGGTCTCCAGCGGCGCGCTCAGCGTCCTTGGTGCCACTCCGGAGCTCAGTCAGTCAGAAATCGCGTACGTCCTGCAGTACACGAC
>JBDQMZ010000208.1:0-4504 GCA_040261955.1 Candidatus Nanopelagicales bacterium | reverse complement strand
TCGTTACGAGGGTCCGCAGGTGTGGAGTGAGGCGACGTACGCATACCATCCGAATGATCCTTCGGGTGATGTGTACGGAGCACGTGGATTTCCCGCGGTGCCGGGCATGCTCGAGGCTGCGATCTCGACGCCGGTGGCCTCCCAAGGTTTGCCGGTTCCTTGGTACACGGTTTACGGCAACCATGACGCGACTTTCATGGGGACATTTCGACCTGACCCCGCGTTGTATGCCTGGGCGGTCGGTGATCGAAAGGCAGCCTTGGGTGACGCCCTCGGGGTCAATTGGTTGCAGGGATACGTCAGCGACCTCAGTCTTGCCCAGACCGGAGTGAATGCGATACGTCAGAAGTTGGGTCTACTCCCCGGTTTGAAGGCGGTAACCCCGGACCCGGAACGTCGCATGTTGGAACGTTCCGAGTTTATGCAGGCACACTTAGATTCACCGACCGTGCCAGGTCCCGTGGGTCACGGGTGGTCGAAGGCCAACATGGTGAGTGGTGAGACCTGGTGGAAAGCAGATTTGACTGCATACCTGCGCGTATTTGGTCTTGACACATGCAACCTTGTGGCAGGTGCTGATGGCGCGGTCCCTGAAGAACAGTTCGAGTGGTTGGAAAGTGAGTTGGCACTCTGCCAAGTTGAGAACAGGTTGGCGGTGGTGTGTAGCCATCACAATTCGTTGACGTTGGAGAACGATGCAACGCCGGTGTGGGGCGGGCAGCGGCTGGTGCACGCCGAGGAGTTCATCGCCATGCTTCAGCGGTATCCGGTCATGGTTGCGTGGCTGAACGGTCACACGCACGTGAACACGATCACCCCTCATATCCGCGATGGCGGCGGCGGATTCTGGGAGATCACCACGGCATCATGTGTGGACTTTCCTCAGCAGCAGCAACTCATTGAATTCATCGATAATCGTGATAAAACGATGTCAATCTTCGTGACCGCACTGGATCACGCAGCTCCACCGACATGGAGCCCCGGAGATTTCAGTCAGACAGGTCTTGCCTCACTGAGCCGCGAGCTCAGTGCCAATGCATTCCTCAGTGACCCTGCGCGTCTTGCCGGGTCTCCTCTGGATCGAAACGTGGAACTGTTGTTGCCTGCGCCTTTCGAGTTGTCATCGATCACCGACGCAGCCGTAGAGTCCGAACAGATGAAGGCTCGCGCACAATCATTGGCCCACGGGGGCGCGGCATGAATCGCCGAGTCATGGCACTGACCATTCCCTTCGCTGCCTTCGCGCTGGCTGCGTGCTCACAGATCGATGCACTCGCGCCGGTGGGTGGCGCTGCAATCACCACCGTGCGCAATGCGACCTACGACGTCTTAGTTGAGAAGGATGTTGACATATTGGTTGCACCGCAGTGCACAACTGTGTCGTCAGGATTCACCTGCAAAGGAACGACCGTTGACGGTGATGCAATCATCGCTGAAGCCGGCCCCGAAGCACCATATGAACTCACCATTGCGGTGGCCAATGAAGTGATCTTCGAAGGAAGTGCACAAGCCGTCCTCCAGGACGCAGTGTTGGAGGCATCATGAGTGCACCTGTTTCTGCGCAGATGAATCTATACAGATTCAGCGTTCTAGCGACCGCCTTTGTTCGCATGTGGCGAGCCTGGCGCATCCTTCTTCCGGTGGTTGTTGTGAATGCGCTGGTCCAAGCCGCATTACTCATTCCGGGGCTCATGCCGTATTTGTCAGTCGCCTTCGGCATCGCGTCACTGCTGTCTTTCGTGGTTTTAGTATTTGCATTCGGAGCCGTGACCGCTGCGATGCTCCAAGCGGCGCAGGGATCTGTGGACTATCGCTCGGTGTGGGAAGCGCTGCGGACGCGGTGGCTTTCACTGTTGCTGTGGTCTATCGGTCTCGTCATCGCCTTAACCATTGGCTTCGCGCTCTATGTGCTGCCAGGTTTCGCGATCCTCGCGGTGACCCCATACCTATTACTAGCGGTGGTGGACGGACGCAGCCGACCACTGCGTGTCAACTTCCAAACAATCGGTGCTCGGTGGGGACGCTGGCTGGTCACCATCGGTGTTTTGGCAGTCCTGTGTTTCATCATCTGGATACTTGCGCTGGTTGACTCGTTCTTTGTCGGGGGAGCGGGTGGGTCATTGATCGGTTGGATCGTGTTGGGGTTTGTTGCGAGTTGGTTCATTTGCGCGTGGGCACTGATTTACCAGTCAGTCAAGCAAGGGAATGGCAAATCGCACGTGGCCCAAACGGGCACATGGTGAATTCGTAAGGGGTGGACAGCCATCTCAGACTTCGCAGGAAAGCGCCGGGTGAACTGCCCTAATCCAGGGCAAGCGCTGCAGCCCTCGTGCTTGTGCGTCAGCCCTTAATGGCCTGATTCGAGTAAAAGTAGCGACCGCCGCTCTTTTCAATCTTGTCGAAGTCGTCGAAAACAGCGGCAATGTCGGGACGGGACGGATCAAAGTCATCTATCCAATCACAGTTATGGAAGTAGCTGCCATCGATAATTTTCTCTTCAGTGATGAGTCCGCGTTCAATCATGAGTACCATCGCGGCAGTTTGTACATAGGTGTTGGCGTCGAGAGACATTCCCGGATCACCGAGAAGATCGAGGTGTGCCCTCTCGAGAATTTGTTGAACGTAATCATCACTCCCACCATCTTGGGCTTGCATGTACATGCTGAAGTAATCCGCCGTACCTTCAGAGAACCAGCGTAATTCATTCAAGCTGTCTTCCTCTCTTCCGAGAATCGGAGCGCACTGTTTAAGCAAGTAGTTTTGTAATGCGTGATAAGACTCATGAAAGAAAATGTGTTTAATGGCCTGCTTGTCTTGTTCCGGCGTCCAAGCTGCCACGGCTGCTCGCGAATCAAAGCAAGGATCGGGAGCCGTGGCAACATCAGCTCCACCTCTAATCCAACGCTCAACTCGGTCAGCGCCGTTGTCAAAATCCATCACTTCACCGGCCTCGCAACCCTCTAGCCCTGATTGCCAATCTTTGAAGTAACGGACAGCTTCATCGGTGTCGCTGGGACTGAGAACTGGCGCATGCTCCCGGAATGGATCGCCATCAAAGACCTGCGGATCCGGTGTCTCATCGAGTTCCGCCCCGATGGGCCAAATCATTCCCATGAAATCGGTCGGAGGCTCCGCCATCGCGTCAACTGCGATCTCAGACCAACGCAGTAGTTCTTGAGAAGGAAGTCCCTCCGCAAAACTTCGAGCAATGCGAGTAGGTTCGCGCGCTTCAGGCGCTGCGTCGAGTTCGGCCGTTTCAGTGGAGTTCGGCTCGACACTTGTTTGTGCTTGGTTGGTAGTAACACTTTCGACAGGTATCGACTCACTTTTTGATGCAGAACACCCAGTCACACCTAAAAGTGTCAGCATGCAGAGAGAACCCACTGCTGTAAATCGCATGTTGGCTCTATTCATCGTGGAATCATTATGTCAATGCACGTTTGTTTCATGTCAGGTTCAATGCTCTCAGTTGACTTGGACTCAACTCTGCTAATTGAGCTTCAGATAACGCCTTGATTTGCTTTGGCCGCAACTTTTTTAGTTGACGGATAGAGAGGGCTCCCACTGCTTTCGGATCGAGTTGCCGCAGTGATGCTACGCGCATTTGACGCAGAGATGCTGGGCGAATCGCTGAAGCTTGGTCTGGGCTCATTTTTTGCACGGCGGCGGGAGTCAGTGCAGCCACCATCAATGGTTTGAGCTGAGACACGAACAGGGGCGTAGTGCTTGCCAAATTGGCGGGTGTGATTGCCCGTACTTGTGCAGCGCTCATTTGTCTGACCGATGCCAGTCGCAGTGAACTCAGCTGTGCTGCCGACAATCCTCCAATGGCACTCGGGGACAGAGCTTTGAGTCGGGCAGGTCGAATAGTGGAGACCACCGTTAGTGGCAACTCCGAAACTTGTTCTGCCGTGAGCACTTTGAAAACTGCGGGTGTGAGATTCTTGAATTGCTGAGCAGGGATAGTTGCAAGTTGTGCGCCCGAAAGCACTTTCACGTCGCTACCTGTGACCGCAGCAGGATTCTGAAAAACGATTGGTGTTAGTGACGCGGCGGGTTGGGTTATCTGAGCAGAGGCAGCCTCGGGTGACTGCGTAGCGGCAGGCTCAGAGCTTTGTTCTGCACTAGGCGCTGGGGCTGCTGGCGCTGGTGCAGGGGCAGCGACGATGGCACGCGGAGCGAGTTTGAACAGCGGTGCTGAATAGCCGAATGGGTCCAGCGAGGCAGCGACCCCGGTGTTCGCGTCTCCGACCCCGCAGGTCCCTGTTGCAAAAGCGGTACCGACTTGTGCGCCATCTCTGGTTCCAATCCAATTCTCAACGGCGTCGGCCGCTGAGGAGTTGAAAACGCCAGTCATGTACGCCGCGGGAATACAGACGTAGTAGAAGCCATCGGTGGTACGCGAGTTGCCATCAAAGTCGTAGGAAGGTCCAGCGACTGCGAACTCGAAGGCAGTCCCAAGGAATGTCTCTGCTCCAAACGTGAAGCTTTGCCCGTTGGTTGA
>JBDQMZ010000207.1:0-2795 GCA_040261955.1 Candidatus Nanopelagicales bacterium | reverse complement strand
TTAACCAGCGCAGGCGTCTTGTATTGGCTAAAGATCGATCCCATCACGCTGTTGTTGATGAACTCCATCACTGCTTCGCGCTTAACACCACTCTTTTCGCCGAGAACCAAAATCTCTGCGAGGGCCTGCGTGTAAATTCCCAGCAGGAGATTGTGGTAGATCTTCACCAGGCGAGCCGCTTCGCCATCACCAACGTAGGTAACGGAACGACCGAATGATTCGATCATGGGGCGAACAATGGCGAAGGTTTCTTCGTCGCCGCTGCACACCACGCTGAGCTTTCCTGCTGCGACCACTTTGCCGTTACCGCTCACGGGAGCCGCAAAGAAACGCACCCCTTTACTTTCAGCGAACTCACGAACCATTTTGCTGGTCTCAACACTGACTGTCGAACAATCCACGACGATCTCCGGCAAGCTATCGCCTGTTAACAATCCAAGTTCAGGATCAAGCATCACCTGCTCCAGGTCAGCAGATGTGCTCACCATGCTAAACACGACTGTCTGGGATCCAAGGTCGCGTATTGCTCCGACGACCGTCGCACCTTTGGCAGCAAGGGGATCAGCCTTTGAAGCGGTGCGATTCCAGACCGCGGTTGGATAGCCTTCATCAACCAAGCGGGTAGCCAGCGGCGCCCCCATGTTTCCTAGACCGATCCAGCCAACTGTTGGATTCTCTTGCGTAGCCATTTTCTTACCCCTTCGTCATTTGTGTGTACGAGTTATCTAGCGTGTATTAGTTATTTGCGTTGAGATGTGTAGCGAGCCAATCTGCTGTCTTGTTGCGGTGCTTTGCGGCGACATTCATGCATCCATGGTTTCCATCAGGCAACATCAGCAGCGTTGCCCCTGTTTCCTGCGCCAGTCGCTCGGCGCCTTCTTTGGGAATAAGACGATCCTTTGCACCGAAAATAATGAGAAGCGGGCATTGAATGTCTTGGGTGCGCCCCTCAAGCGACAAGTTCTTTGCGTATACCCGCGCTTCCTCCTGAGTGCCCAAGTGAGATCGCGCGGTAAAAGTACGGCGAGTCAATTCCGGCAGTTGATCCCACACTTCTTGCCAGTCAAAAGGACCGGCAAGTGCAGCGCACGCCTTGATTCGATGCTCGCCGCTCACCATGCGCGGTGCGTAGTACCCACCGAGAGAAACCCCCCAGACACCGATTCGGTCTGCATCAATGTCATCACGGGACTCGATCCAGTCAACGATGGCGCTTCCCACGACTTCCCAATCACCACGAATGGGGAGTTCATATTCACTTTCACCTTGGCCTGGACCATCGACTGCAAGTGTTGCCATTCCGCGCTCCAAGAACAGTTGTTCGGTACTGCGCAATTCTTCCTTGGTCGAATCAAGCCCACTGATCATGATGACGATTGGCGGTTGATCAACTCCCTGTGGTTTTCTCAGGATTGCGGGTAGTGATGTCCCTTCAAAAGGGATCAGCACGCGTTCCCCCGCGGGAGAAAGATATGGCAAAGCCTCATTGAGCGAGTCCACCGCGCGCATGTGTACTTCACGCATTTTCTCTGGGTAATCAACAAAAACGAATTTTCCAAAGTGGTAGTAAACCGCTGCGGTTGATAGGTGATTGCCAGCGGAGCGATATCTTCCTTCTGCCAATGCTTCGCGCCCAAGGGCTTCCTGTTTTGCTCCGGCCTCAGCCCAGGCATCCGCCCAATCACTCCAATTCATTACTGCTGCAGTAATCGAATTGAAGTCTGAGACGGCAACTCCATTGGTGGTGAAACGTGGAGCCCAATGGGCCGTGGCTTCTTGGACCAAAGTGTCGCGTTGATCACTTGTTGACGAATTCATGCGCAGACCTCGCTCTCACTCTGAATACTGTGCCCGTGATGACATTTGAATTTACTGACAATGAATACGCTTCGCGCAAAACCAAGACATTGGCTTTGGCCGCCGAAAAGGGGTGCGACAGTGTTATCGCGTTCGGAGAGAATCGCAGCGGTGTGGCTGTTACCTATTTGACCGGGTGGTCGGTGACTCGCGCGGCCGTTTGTTCCCTTGATAGCGCAGGAACTCAGGTGTGGATTCAATTTCCCAACCACGTGCCCTACGCCCGCCGAATTTTGCGTGACTGTGCAATTCACGAGTTGCATGGCGACTGGGTGGAACGGCTTCTGGTTGGTAAGGGGGCTTCGGTCGCCACCCTCGGTCCGATTGACCCCAGAGTCAGGGCCCATGCGGCCGCCAATGGGATTGAACTCATTCCCATTGACCGGGAGCACGCGGTCCTGCGCACGACCAAATCGGATGAAGAAATCGCGGCCCTCAAGCTGGGTGGACAGGTCAGCGACATTGCTGCCCAGGAACTCATTTCCGCGTGCGAGCCCGGAGCCAGCGACTGGGACCTGTTGGCCGCAGCCAAGAACGCTTACACCCGAGCAGGTGGTCGTGACTACATTTGTTATATCTGCGTCACCGATATGACCAACCCTGACCGAGACGTTCCCAGTCAATTCCCCGAAGGTCGAATTCTGAAGCAAGGTTGCGTCGTCACCTTTGAGTTGAGCGCCGCGATCGCACCCGAATACCCTGGGCAGATTCTTCGAACAATCACTCTGGGCGAGGCTATTGATCCCTACCCAGCGCTCATCAAAGTCGCCGAGAAAGTCAAAGCTGACATCAAGGCTGCCATGGCTCCTGGAACCAACACGCAGGAACTGATTGGAATTTCCGCGGCGATTGAAAACAGCGGATTCACAACGACGGATGACCTGTTCCATGGCTTCGGCATGGGTTACCTTGAGCCCGTTGGAACGTCGAGCTCGCGA
>JBDQMZ010000206.1:0-3488 GCA_040261955.1 Candidatus Nanopelagicales bacterium | reverse complement strand
CTGTGGTACTCCGCGGCGATTGGCTCCTTGACTTTCAAGATCATGTCAGCGGTTTCCCAGACCGCATCAGCGGTCGGCAGAATGCTTGCGCCAGCTGATGCAAAAGCTTCATCAGGGATAGAGGAACCGACACCAGCATTTTCCTCGATGAAAACCTCATGGCCGTTGGAAACAAATTCATGGACACCCGCTGGTGTTATTGCGACTCGATATTCATGGTTCTTGATCTCTCTAGGGACGCCAACCTTCACTACAACCTCATGCTTTCTCGAGCTAATTACCCCATGTAATTCGACCTATGCTCGCACACTACTACTGACCCATTTGTCCCTTAATCGGGGCGAACTAATTTGCGCTCGGCATGCGCCTGCCAAGGGGCTTCGGCTGGCCTCAGCGATTGCCAATTGGAGCGCATGGAACTTTGTGCCGCCAAGGCGCCCACTACCGTCGTTGGATTACCCAAATCCCCCGCGAGTACGAGGGAACAGGCGGCATCGAGATCTACCCACACCCCAGGCAGGTGCATCTCCACCGCATCCCCCCTGTGAATCCTTCCGCCCGGAACCTGAGTAACCCCCCTTGCAAGGAAAATCCGAATTGCTTCAGATGATCCTCCGGGAGAGTTGTAAAAGTCCACGAGAACTTTCCAGTCTGAGGCCATCAGACCTGCTTCCTCAGCCAGTTCCCGCTGGGCCGCTCCAAGCGGATCCTCGTCACCATGGTCGAGTAAACCCGCAGGGGTTTCAAAGAGATACATGCCCAATGGTTGTCGATATTGCCGGATCAGGAATATTTGTTCATGCTCATTGAGAGCCACTACGGCAACGGCACCGGGGTGAACAACCACATCGCGCTGAACAACAGCATTGCCCATGGCAACCTGCTCGACCACAACATCCCACTTTGCGCCCCGATGAACGATTGTTTGATCTAATAATTCTGCTGGCTCCCAGGTGTCCTTGATCGGGCCAACCCAGGACTCTTTCACATTGACACCATCTGCAGATTTAACATCGAGCTAAGCGCGCGCTTCACTGCTCTCATTCATCTCGCTGGTTAACGCCTGATTGCGATCAATTGCCGCCTTGACCAATCCAATAAACAAAGGATGCGCATTAGTCGGCCTCGAGCGAAGCTCAGGATGGGCCTGAGTGCCAATGTAATAGGGGTGGACATCAGCAGGAAGCTCAACGAATTCAACAAGCCTTCCGTCAGGCGAAGTCCCCGAAAATACCAATCCTTTTTCTTCGAGGGTTGCGCGATAGGAGTTTGCTACTTCAAATCGGTGACGGTGTCGCTCTTCGATGTAGGGCTGTCCATAGACCGAGAACGCAACGGAACCCTCACTCAATTTGGCTGGATATAAACCGAGACGCATGGTTCCACCCATGTCCCGATCACCCGCTATGACATCTTGTTGATCAGCCATGGTTGATACGACCGGGTGCGGTGTTGATTCATCGAATTCCACAGAATTCGCATCAGCCAAACCCGCCTCGGTGCGTGCATATTCGATAACCATGCACTGTAAACCGAGGCACAACCCGAGCGTTGGAATCATGTGTTTTCGAGCGTATGTCAGCGCTCCAAGTTTCCCCTCGATACCGCGAACTCCGAATCCACCGGGAACACAAATTCCATCGAGATCTGAAAGATTTTTGGCAGCCCCTGCCTCAGTCGCACAATCGTCACTGGAAACCCAGCGAATATTGACTCTACATTCGTTGTGGAATCCACCGGCCCGTAAGGCCTCGGTGACCGAAAGGTATGCATCAGGCAAGTCAATGTACTTACCAACCAAACCAATGGTTACCTCTGACTTGGGGTGATGCACGCGGCGCAAGAGGTCATCCCACTGCTTCCATTTCACGTCCCGGAACGGCAGATCAAGTCGCCGCACTACATATGCATCCAGACCTTCAGAGTGCAGGACTTTCGGGATGTCATAAATACTAGGGGCATCGACGGCGGCGACAACTGCTTCAGCATCTACGTCACACATCAGGGAAATTTTGTGTTTGATGCTGCTGGGTACTGGGCGGTCGGCGCGCAAAACAATTGCATCGGGCTGGATACCAATATTGCGAAGTGCCGCCACTGAATGTTGGGTCGGCTTTGTTTTGAGCTCACCCGAAGGTCCGATGTACGGCAAGAGCGACACATGCAGGAAAAAGACGTTATCGCGACCCACTTCGTGTCTGATCTGGCGTACCGCCTCGAGGAACGGCAGGCTCTCAATGTCACCAACTGTGCCACCAACCTCAGTGATAACCACATCGACATTGGGACTTGCCATTCTGCGGATCCGAGACTTGATTTCGTTTGTAATGTGGGGAATGACCTGGACGGTGTCACCGAGGTATTCACCACGACGTTCTTTTGCGATAACCGTGGAATACACCTGACCGGTGGTGACATTTGCTGATCCATGCAAGTTTGTGTCAAGAAAACGTTCGTAGTGACCGATGTCGAGATCGGTTTCAGCGCCATCGTCGGTGACAAAAACCTCACCGTGTTGAAATGGATTCATTGTGCCTGGATCGACATTCAAGTACGGATCCAACTTTTGCATGGTGACACGCAGTCCACGCGATGTGAGGAGATTTCCCAATGATGAGGCGGTGAGACCCTTACCGAGTGATGACGCTACTCCGCCTGTTACGAATATGTGCTTTGTCGAAGTTTTCTCCACGGGAGTTCAGACTATCAGCACCGGAGTCTCGCGGTGTAAGGCTCGCGCAAATTTCAGCGATTTGCCGCAAGTGCTAGTAGTTCATCCGCATGTGCTGCGCCGCTCACCGAGTCCGAGAGCCCAGACAACATTCGGGCAATCTCTCGAGTTCTGGCATCTCCCGTCACTTCAGCCACACGTGCGGCAACTCGAGAGTTGGATTCCTCTTTTTCAACCACAAAATGCCGCTGGGCAAAAGCTGCAACCTGCGGTAAGTGCGTCACCACAATCACTTGAGTGAACTCCGCGAGCCGAGCCAATCGGCGCCCCACCTCTACCGCGACGGCTCCGCCAATCCCGGCATCGACTTCATCGAAGATCATGGTTGGGATCGGGGCCTTGCCTGCAAGGACAACCTCAATCGCCAACATCAGTCTGCTGAGTTCACCACCTGAAGCACTTTTGCCGATTGGCCGGTAATCAGCGCCCTCGTGGGCGGCGATCTGGAAGGTGACGACATCAGCGCCAAACTTTGTCCATTTTGATAGGTCTGATTCGGATTCGACATCAATTCGAATTTTTGCGTGAGGCATGGCAAGTTCTCGGAGCTCGCTCTCGATGCCAACGCCTATGACTTTCGCAGTTTTAACCCGTAATGCACTCAGAGTCTCCCCCGCTGCGGTCAATGCACGGCCTGCATTTTCGATGTCGAGATCGAGTTGCTCAAATTCCTCAGGGGTTGTCAACAACTCATCACATTCGAGTCGCGCCGCACGCTCCCATTCCTGCACCTCAGGAATTCCTGGCCCATATTTCT
>JBDQMZ010000205.1:0-5282 GCA_040261955.1 Candidatus Nanopelagicales bacterium | reverse complement strand
GTGTGATTGTTGCGGCCAAAGTTGAGTACGTAAACCCCGGCGGTTCCGTTAAAGATCGAATTGCTGAGCGCATGATTGACGCAGCCGAAAAGGATGGATCACTGCAGCCAGGCGGAACGATTGTTGAGCCAACCAGCGGTAACACTGGCGTTGGACTAGCCATGGTTGCTCAACAGCGCGGTTACAAGTGCATTTTTGTGTGCCCAGACAAAGTCTCTGAAGACAAACGCAATGTACTTCGTGCATACGGTGCAGAGGTCGTTGTTTGCCCCACCGCCGTTGACCCCGAAGATCCGCGCTCGTACTACAGCGTGAGTGATCGACTGTCCAATGAACCTGGCGCATGGAAGCCAGACCAGTATTCCAACCCGAACAATCCCCGGTCACATTACGAAACAACAGGACCTGAGATCTGGGAACAAACCGACGGAAAGATCACGCACTTTGTTGCCGGTGTTGGTACCGGTGGCACCATTTCAGGCACTGGCCGCTACTTGAAAGAAGTGAGTAATGGTGCTGTGAAGGTAATCGGCGCTGATCCTGAAGGCTCGGTGTATTCCGGTGGTACCGGCCGTCCCTATCTCGTCGAAGGTGTCGGTGAAGACTTCTGGCCAAGTGCCTATGACGCAGAAATTGCCGATGAAATCATCGCAGTGTCTGACAAGGACTCATTCGACATGACTCGTCGCATGGCTCGTGAAGAGGGCCTGCTTGTCGGTGGATCATGTGGCATGGCCGTTGTTGCCGCACTTCGAGTTGCCGCAAAAGCTGAACCCGGTTCTATTGTGATTGTGTTGCTGCCCGACTCCGGGCGTGGCTACCTCTCCAAAGTGTTCAACGACGAATGGCTGTCCACCTATGGTTTCTTGCAGGCCGACACAGACCGCACTATCGGAGACGTGCTTCGGTCAAAGTCTGTGAGCGGCGATATCCCTGACTTGGTGCATACTCACCCAACCGAATCCGTCGCCGACGCTGTAGCAATTTTGCGTGAATATGGTGTCTCCCAGATCCCCGTTGTTCGCGCGGAGCCTCCGGTCATGACGGCGGAAGTTTCCGGTGCTGTCATTGAGCGAGATGTCCTTGACGCGCTGTTCACAGGTAAAGCGCACCTGGCCGATTCAGTTGAGTCTGTGATGTCCGCGCCACTTCCCATGGTTGGGGCGGGAGAATCAGTTTCCACGGCAATGGACGCGTTGCAAACAGCTGATGCGCTCATGGTTGTCGACGACGGGAAGCCCACCGGAGTGATCACCCGACAGGATGTTCTGGCGTACCTGTCCGAGTAGGTGCTCCGATATTAGTTAGATCGCTGGCAGGGCAATGCCGGTGTTTGCGTGGCACCGGTACCCATTGGGAATCTTGTACAGGTATTGCTGGTGTGATTCTTGCGCGAGGTAGTAGGTAAATTCACTCGCGGGTGCAATTTCCGTCGTAATGTCTCCATAACCTCGTTCGGCGAGGACTTCCCCATAACTCGCGGCAGTGGCAAGTGCGAGTTCTTGTTGCTCTGGTGTCGTCCAGAAAATCGCGGAACGATACTGGGAGCCAATGTCATTGCCTTGGCGCATACCTTGCGTGGGGTCATGGTTTTCCCAAAAAATTCGCAAGATTTCTAAAGTAGATATTACCGATGGATCATAAACAACCAGCGTGGTCTCGGTATGGCCAGTGAGACCGGTGCAGGTTTCCTCATATGTGGGGTGTGGGGTTATTCCTCCCATGAAACCAACGCTCGAGCCCACGACACCGGGTGTTTGCCAATAGATCTCTTCAACGCCCCAGTAGCACCCTGCCCCAAGGTAGATGCTCAAGCAGCCCTCTGGCCAAGGACCCTCCAGAGCAGTCCCAAAAACAGCGTGCAATTCACCTGCGGGGAGCGGACGAGAGTCGCGGCCGGGGAGTGCGCTCGCGCGCGTGGGCATTTTCGGTTTTCCAAACATGACATGAGCCTAAACCGGATTGAGCGGATCGGCATAGGCTGTCACCATGGAAGAAGTGAACATTGAAGGATTCAACACGCGAGCAATTCATGCAGGCCAAGAGCCAGACCCCTTGACGGGTGCTGTGGTTCCGCCGATCTACCAAGTCTCAACGTACGCCCAGGATGGCGTCGGTGGCTTGCGCGGAGGCTATGAATACTCGCGAAGTGCGAATCCAACGAGAACAGCATTGCAGGAGTGCATGGCTGCCTTGGAGGCGCCCGGAATCGACACCGCACGCGCCATGGCATTTGCCTCGGGTCTAGCCGCTGAAGACACACTTATTCGCACGGTGCTCAAGCCCGGAGATCATGCTGTTCTTCCCAACGATGCTTATGGTGGCACCTATCGACTGTTCAAGAAGGTTGCCGAGCCTTGGGGGATTCAGACGACACCGGCGGATATTACAAACCCTGAAGCTATCGCTGCTGCTATTGCACCGAACACGAAATTAGTCTGGATTGAGACTCCAACAAATCCATTGCTCAATGTTGGTGACATTGCGGCCATAGCCGAGGTTGCGCACGCACAGGGTGCCTTGTTGGTTGTTGATAACACCTTTGCATCGCCCTACCTGCAGCAGCCGCTCTTGCTCGGAGCGGACGTCGTCATTCACAGCACCACCAAATATCTCGGTGGTCATAGCGATGTCGTTGGCGGAGCCCTCGTGGTGAAAGATGCCGAGCTTGCAGAGCAACTGGCGTATCACCAGAATGCTATGGGTGCGATTGCCGGCCCATTTGATTCATGGTTGGTATTACGTGGAATAAAGACATTGGGTGTTCGCATGGACCGTCACAACTCCAATGCACAAGATGTCGTGAACTTCCTCACCGCGCACAGTGGTGTGAGCACGGTGTTGTGGCCAGGCCTTGAAAGCCACCCCAACCATGAAGTTGCCAAGAAGCAAATGAGTGGCTTTGGGGGCATGGTCTCCTTCCGAGTCAAGAAGGGTGAGCAAGCAGCACTTGATATCTGCGCGAACACCAAAGTCTTTACTCTCGGTGAATCCTTGGGTGGAGTTGAATCCCTCATTGAGCATCCGGGCCGCATGACTCACGCGTCGGTGGCGGGAAGTCCACTGGAGGTCCCAAGTGATTTGGTTCGACTGAGTGTTGGAATTGAAAACTCTGAGGACCTCATCGCTGACCTGGAAAAAGCGATGACCCAGGCCCTCGACTAGGCAACTACATGGCGCAATTGGTCATGGAGGGTTCTGATCTCGCGATCCGCATGTCCCAACGTGAGGAATTCTTTGCACTAAAAAGATCATTCACCGTTCCGTTGAGCCACGTTGTCAACATTGCAAAGGTGGATGATGTCTGGGTGCATCTGCGGGGCCTGAGAGCACCCGGCACAGGATTCCCGGGTGTGATCATGCTGGGGACAACCCGATATCAGGGCAAAAAAGACTTCTGTGCTGTTTATGGGCACAAGCCTGGGCTCGTGGTGACATTGGTTGGGAACGCTTTTGAGCGGGTTCTGCTTTCGACCGATCTTTCGGCACCGGAACTCAATTCTTGAATGTGCCAAAAGCGACCAGAGAGTAGCTCCCACAATCCAAAGCGATGCTGCGAGTTTCTCTGCATGTTTGCGGGGAAGTTAGAGCGCTAATTAATGGCTGCCGATTGTGGGAGTTGAATTGAATCGGCCACCCGGCATGTGTCGCCTGAACAGGTGCTGAGCTGCTTGAGTTGGGCAGACAAGCTCGCCACGAGGAGTGGGTCAGCACTTTTGATCAGGTTGACCATTTCAAATGGGTCATTCTCACGGTTATAGAGGGTTCGGGATCCATCGACGTATTCAACGTAAAGCCACTTTGGTGTTCGGAGTGCAAAGAATTGCGGCGGGGCATTCTTTTGATAGTCGGGATCCTCCGGTGTTGAAATTCCGAGGCTCTCTGACAGGGCTGCATCGCGCCAATCGGTCGGTGTCTCACCCGCAGGTAGGAAGCCCATGATGGAGCGCCCATCAACCCAGTTGGGCGCGGACGTACCAAGAACTTCAGAGAACGTTGGAGCAAGATCGATGGTGCTTGTCATCTCATTGACCGTCGAGCCTGCGGGAACTCCGGGGCCAATAACAATCATTGGCACCACGGTGTCACTTGCGTATGGTGTCCGCTTTCCTTTGAACATCCGACGTTCGGCCATGTGGTACCCGTTGTCCGCCGTAATAACAACGAGGGTGTTCTTGTCTTTGCCTGTTGCCTTCAGCATTGCCATTAACGCCTGGACCGAGTCAGCCACGGACTCAGCGGACTTGGCCCGCTTTCGCCATTGCTTGTCAACGTTTGCGAGCTGTTTGGCATTAAGTAGTCGAGTACCGCTCATCCATGCTGGCTCGTCAATGCCGTATGTGTTGTACAGCGGCGTTCGTGGAGCGATGGTGGCACCTTGCTTGTTGAGGTTTCGCCGGGCAACGGGAGCTGGCCTGTGGGGGCTGTAGGTGGACAACTCGAGAAAGAACGGTTCTTGTGCGGTCCTAATGAAATTTGCAGCTTTATTGGTGATTACATCGTTAAGAAAGTCTTGAGGCTGGTCGCCGAAGGACTTCAACTTTCCGTTCTGATTAAGAACATAGTTGTAACCGGTGTATGAATCACCGCGCGAGATTGGTACCGCCCATTCGTCCCAACCTGGTGGGACGTAGGTTGCCTGACTCGGCTTTTCTGGATAGTCATTCAAATATTTCCCGTACAACGCGGTTGTGACGCCAGCATTGGACAACCACACGGGAAGACAGTCTTTTTCCTCGCCGCGTTTGCGGAAAGTGGGCCAACCACCGCCGGTTTCGGAAATGTTAGAAATTACTTTGTGGTTATGAATGTATTGACCGCGAAGAATTGAAACGCGCGAAGGACAACACAGTGAATCAGTCACGGTGTGGTTGGTAAAAGTCATGCCTTGATCGCGGAGGGCAACCATGCGAGGGAGTTGATTGAACAGGTTCCAATCAAGGTCGTCGGCCAAGATGAAGACAACGTTCTTGACATCAGAAAGTGATGGGCCGGTGTCGACGTCATCCGCGACTACTTCGGTGAGAGGGTTTTCAAGGGAACTAGATGATCCTGACGGGTCCTCCAGAGAATCCGCTTGTGCGGGGGCCGAGCGAGTCGAGCTGACGAAAAAGATCGTTCCGGTCACCACGAGTGTCAGGGTTGTTCCGACTGCTACAACCGTGTTGAGCCACCTGCGTGGAGTGCGCGGGACAGGCGCAATCTCAGGCACGGAATTTGACGAATCACTCACGCATTGGCTCTTTCTGGTTCGCTCTTGTGAAAACGCTCTGTCAGAGCGC
>JBDQMZ010000204.1:0-2936 GCA_040261955.1 Candidatus Nanopelagicales bacterium | reverse complement strand
TGCGGCTACATCAGTCAGCGTCAGCATTACGCACCTCATCTCCGAGATAGGCCTCAATGACCTCCGGATTGTTCACAACTTCACTCGGTGTTCCATAGGCAAGCATTTCACCATGATTGAGAACCAGCACTTTGTCAGAGAGCGCCATAACGGCCTGCATAACGTGTTCAACAAATAGCAGCGTGACACCGCGGTCTCGAATCGACAGCAATAGATCGATGACAGGTTGACGCTCTGTTGGTGCGAGGCCTGCGAGGACTTCGTCGAGGAGGAGAACTTTGGGCTTCAGTGCCATCGCTCGCGCTAATTCAAGGCGTTTGAGTCCTGCTGTGGGCAGGTCCTTGGATGTCCGGGTGGCGTAGTGGTCAAGCCCGACCTGCTGCAAGATCTCCCAAGCTTGCTCTTCTGCTTCTCGCTCTTTCGCGCCTCGAGCAGCTGCGGCAACCGCGACGTTGTCGAGAACTGTCATTGAGCCAAATGGCCGCATCAACTGAAAGGTGCGCACCATGCCTGCACGAGCGAGTTGTGCATCAGACCATGCTGTGACGTCCTGCCCCTCGTAGTGGACGGTGCCTGAAGTTGGGGGAAAAAGTCCGGCCATGCTGTTGAAAAGCGTGGTCTTACCTGCACCGTTAGGCCCAATTATTCCTAGGACTTCGCCTGGATCAACGCTGAAAGTCACATCATGAACTGCGCGCAGTCCACCGAAGGATTTGCTCAGGTGCTCGACAGAAACGATGGGGCTCATTTGCGCTTCACCTTGTCCTTGATAGTGCCAAAGACACCCTTGGGCAGGAACAAAATAACAACAATGATCAAAATGGCATAGAGCATCACGTCAAGCCCGGACTGCCCCTGGATGAAATCTAGGAACGGAGGAGGGTTGCGCAGGATTGCGGCAGTGATGTCGTTTAGTGGTGCCAGCAGCACTGAGCCGACCAATGGTCCCCAGATCGTGCCAATTCCGCCAACGACAGGAATCAAAATTGCTTCGATGGAGCGATACGGGCCAAAAGCCAAATCAGGATCAATAAATAGGTAGAACTGCGTGTAGAACACACCAGCGACGGCGCCCATGGCGGCACTGATTGAAATAACCGTGAGTTTGTAGCGCAGGACAGGGATGCCCAGGGATGATGCGGCACCTTCGTCCTCACGTATTGCGACTGCGAATTTTCCAGTCTTGGATCGTGCGAACATAATCGTGGCGAATAGGCAGCCTGCCAAAAGGATTAAACCGAGCCAGAAGTAGTTGGAACTTCCTGCCGGAAACTGCATGAGCCACCAGCTTGAGCCCTTGATCAACGGGACGTTGTAGCCCACGGAGGCATTAACCACTTGTGCACTCTGAACAAGGATCCGAAGCATTTCCGCGAACGCGAATGTGGCGAGCGCGAAATACGTTCCCTTGAGTTTGTATCTGAAGCACAACCAGCCAACAAGCACACCGTAGATAGCTGCAACCACCATGCCGGCTGCCATGCCAATCCATGGGCTGATGCCAAAGTTCACGAGCAAAATGGATGAGGTGTAGGCGCCGAGACCGAAGTAGGCAGCGTGACCGAAGGAGAACATGCCACCAAAGCCACTCATGATGTTCCACGAAAGACCGAGCATGGCGAAAATCAGAATGCGAATTGCCACGGATTCTTGGCCAGCTTGGAGGAGAAGTGGGACAGGGATTGCGACGACGACGATGATCACGAGCGCGATCATGTTGCCATCAAAAAATCGCCTGGACTTCAGTGGGGAAGGAACCGTTTGAATTAATTGGTCAGCCATGTCACACCCCTACGAGTCACTCGAGAACAGGCCTTGTGGGCGCAAGAACAGGATGAGAACGAAAACTATGAAAACACCGAGCAGATTGCTCTGGTCGGGGAACAGGAGACCACCGAATTGCTCAGCGAGGCCAACGATCAGTCCACCAAATAGCGCTCCCAGGACTTTGCCGAGACCTCCGAGGACGACAATCACGAAGGCCGTAATGTTGAAAACCTCACCGGCCACGGGAGTAATGGAAACAATCGGAGCAACGAGTGTGCCTGCTGCACCTGCGCAGGCAGCGCCAAGGGCGAATGTGATGACATAGATGCGGCCCGTGTTCACGCCGACAAGTCGCGCACCCGTTGGGTTTGATGCCACCGCTCGGATTGCCGTACCGATCGATGTGCGCTGAAGCATAAAGAAGAGAAGGAGCGCGAGAATAAGTGCGCCACCAAATGCTATCAATCGTGATTGCGTGGCGACCGCTCCAAATATGTTGTAGACCGTCTCTTGCCCGGTGCGAACTGATTGCGGGTTACCGCCGAACACGAGAAGCAGGGTGTTTTCAATCAGCAGTCCCAGGGCAAGGGTGAGCAAAAGCGTGTTGGCGTGCTCTTCGCCCATGCTTCGGTTGATCATGATCTTTTGAACGAGCGCACCAAAAGCAAAAAGGAGAGGCACACTGACAAGAAGTGTCAGATACGGGTTCCAACCGAGGTTGCTGGAGACAACGTATGTCACGTACATGCCCAGTGTCACCAGGGCGCCTTGTGCAAAGTTGATGACGTGGAGCACGCCGAAGATGAGTGTGAGCCCGAGGGCGACGAGACCGTAGACGCCGCCGGCGAGTAGGCCGGTTACCGTGGCTTGAGTCAGGATCAGCCCGCTACCGTCAGTGCGGAGATAGGCCAAGAAGAAGACAAGGGCTGCGATGGCGACCGCGACCAAGACGGGCTTGGTGTTGGGAGGCAATTGCCAACCCCGGGAAACCTGTGACTCCGCAGGAGCGGTCGTCTGAGTGCTCGCCATGGTTTCCTTTCACATGCGCAGCAGAATTGTCATGGAGTTACTTGCCTTTAAGGTTGTGATGGGTCCGACACTCAGTGTGCCGGACCCATCACAATTTGTCTTAGCGTTTACGGAAAGCGAGGTGCTGACTCAGCAACATC
>JBDQMZ010000203.1:0-4004 GCA_040261955.1 Candidatus Nanopelagicales bacterium | reverse complement strand
CCGGTAAATGAATAAATGGTCTGGCTGGGATCACCCACCACGCAGAGATCATCGCGTTCCCCCAGCCACAGGTCTAGAAGGTTTTTCTGCAGCGGGTTGACGTCCTGGAATTCATCCACAGTAAACCACCTGTAGGCAGCGTGCACGGCGGACTCGATATGAGGCCGGGTGCGGATTGCGGCCGCCATCAGCACCAGAATGTCCTCGAAATCCAGCAGGTTTCGGTCTTTTTTGATCTGTTCATAGGCATCGAGCACTTTGGTGAATGTGGCCGTGTCAATGGTGAAATCACGCTTTGCTTTTGCGACCAACGCGGAATCGATCATATTGGACTTGCACCATTCGATGTCACCGCTGACATCGCGCACGAGAGCCGAGTCCGAATCTACTTTGCTGAATGACAGCGCCCGAGCAACCAGCGGCGCTTTACTCGACATGAGTTCAGGGAAAATGCTGTTGGACAGTTGCGGCCAGAAATACCTCAACTGACGCAGGGCCGCCGAGTGGAACGTGCGCACCTGCACACCTTGAACACCCAACTCCCTCAGCCTGTGTCGCATTTCACCTGCAGCCCGATTGGTAAAGGTCACGGCGAGGGTTTTCTCAGGATCGCTGGCACCTTCATGAACAGAGTAAGCGATCCGGTGGGTTATTGCCCGCGTCTTTCCAGTGCCCGCGCCTGCAAGCACTCGAACCGGACCAGACACCGCGAGAGCGACGGCACGCTGTTCGTCGTCGAGACCCGCGAGAATGTCGCGACCGTCAGCGTTGTCCACTCCCCGATAGTGGCATGTCGCACTGACTCCACCAAACCCACATGCAACAAACCTGTGTACACACGATCCTGAGTATTCAGCTCACGAGAGTCAACGAAGTGACTGCAGCCACCAAGATGACCACGCCCGTGATCTGCAGACGACCCAGTTTTTCGCGGAAAAGGAAATAGGCCATGACAGCAGATATCGGCGCGAACTGGGATGCCAAGACAGATGTGATTGCAACTTCGTATTGAGCGCCAATGGCAAAGCAGGTAAGGCCAAATACCTCGGCCACACCCATGCCGATAACCATGGGAACCGTTTTACGGGTGATTCGCAAATTACGTGTTGCGGCCAACGGGATCAACAAAACAACTACTCCAACAATTCGAGCCGGCAGGAGCACCCAAGAGATGGGTAAATCCGAACTCAAACTGCCCGATGCAAACAGGGAAAGCCCAAATGCAACGGCCGAACCGGTTGCCAATAAAGCTGCTACAACCGGTCTCTCGTGGTCCAAAGGTTCCGGATCAGGTGCAACCGCCGAGACAACAACACCGACCATGATGACAAAGAGCAAGAAGGCCACTATCGGGAGAATGCTCTCTCCGAGAATGGCTGCGACAACGGCTGCAATGGCTCCTTCTGTCGCGACAATGGGCGTGACAACTCCCACTTTGCCAACGCGAAAAGCGAAACCGACAAAAACCAGACCAGCAACATTTCCTGCACCTGCGACCACGAGTCTTGGCCAACTATCACCCAGGCCATCGGGAATACCCGCAATAAAGATGAAGGGAGTGGTGAGAATGAGCCCAACGAGCATCGTCCAAGCAACGGCCGACCACGAACCAATAATTTTCGATGCCCTTGAATTCAACAACCCGCTTGTTGCAAAGAGTGCGGCCGTTGCCAACCCAAAGACGATACTGATCACCGCCGAACCCTAGTGGGCAAGCCACCGATAATCTGTGGGCATGACTGATTCGACGGCACCATCGACTCAAAGCGTGATCATGTACTCGACCGTGTGGTGCGGTTACTGTCAAAGACTGAAAGCACAAATGAATCGAGCCGATATTCCTTTCACAGAGGTCGACATTGAGGCCGACCCCGAATCTGCGGCATTTGTTGCATCCGTGAACGGCGGCAATGAAGTCGTTCCCACCCTCAAGTTTGCCGATGGATCAACACTCACCAACCCGCCAATTGCAGAGGTCATCGCGCAACTGGCTCGTTAACACCTAGGCACCGTGCATGGGCTATCGAAATGAAGTTTCCCGCGGTAAAGGCTGGCCCAACCAATCAACAATGAGCCTGTGGGCGATGCTTACTTTTGGTGGGAGATGAATCTCCCCCACCTGACACGCCTGCAGCAACTCTTCGCGGCTCATCCACTGGGCATGTGCGATTTCGACACCGTCAACCGTGAGGGGAATCTCCTCATCGCTGCCATAACTGGCACTGACTCTCGCCCGGTAGCCCATCATCAATGAGTTGGGAAACGGCCACGGCTGGCTGGCAAGGTATTCGACGGTGAGCGGATCAAGGATCACTCCTGACTCCTCACCCACTTCGCGAACCACGGCAGCTTCAGCGCTCTCACCTGCTTCAACAAAGCCAGCAAGAACTGAAAGCCAACCTGGCTGCCATCGGGCCTGCCTGGCGAGCAAAGCCCGATCCTGGTGATCTGTGACCATAACGATGATCGCCGGATCTGTCCGAGGGAAATGGGTCGAGCCGTCGTCTGGACACTTTCGGGTCCACCCGGCTTCAGAGATGAGCGTCTCAACACCACACCGCGGGCAGCGCTGGTGAGTGGAATGCCAGTTAGCGAGCGCAACCGCACTCACAAGAAGGCCAGCATCACGTGCACCAAGTTCGGCACCTACCGCACGGAGGTTCTTCCATTGCCCCACATGCGACGTGCTGGCAAAATTTTCTGCGACAAATCCCGCGAAGTATGCGATGCCATCGGTGTCCTTGCCCAGAAAAGCGAATTCAGTGAGCTCCTCGAAATCGGTTAACGGAGTAAAAATCAAAGCAGCCTCTGCGTCATGTGTTGCCACAGGTGCCTCAGCTCGAAATACCGCAAGGATCCGGGTTGTTGAGTCATTGAGCAGCGCGTCCATCAGATCGAGGTCACTGCGCAATTCAGCGAGACGATCAACTTCAGCACGAGAGAGTGCAAGTTCACTAAATATTGGTGGCCTGATCGAAGTCGTCACCCTTGGAACTCTACTCACTTCAGCCCGGACCGCATGCTTGCCCGAATTTTGGCTCCGCGCACCGTAGGGTGATCAGGTGAACGCATTCATCAGGCAGCTCACAGGCGTCCGCCTCGTTGCCGCCGCGTGGGTACTGCTCTATCACGCACAAGGGCAACTAAACACAATTGGAATCTTGCACATTCCCGTTTTTGAGGATCTCCTGCGCGTTGGTCGCCTAGGCGTTGATTTGTTCTTTGCGCTTTCAGGTTTCATTCTGACCTACACCTACATGAAATCCATTGGCCCCCGACTACATGGATCAAAAACACTGAAGTTTTGGTGGCTGCGACTTGCGCGCATCTATCCCGTGCACCTTGTCATGCTCATTGTTGCCGGTCTCGCTGTTTTTGCCCAAGCAAAGGTGACGGGCGATGCACTTGATCGCGCCTGGCTCAACCCGTGGGATTTCATCAAGAACCTGCTTCTGATTCAAGAATGGGGTCCCAACCCACAGCGTGGTTGGAATTTTGTTGCTTGGTCGCTGTCCATGGAATGGCTGGCCTACCTACTCTTCCCACTGATGGTTCTGGTTTTATGGCGAATGCACAAGCATTTCTCCATCCCAGTTCTGTCCGTGGTCTGGGTGGCACTCCTTGCCCCACTCGTCATTTACGGCATGGGAACTTCTGATTCCTATTACACCGATAACTGGGGCTCCACCAGTCGAGTCCTGACCGAGTACGCAGCAGGTGCGGTGACCTACCTGATCGTTGACAAAATTCGTTCATCTGATCGCGTTCATGCGGTTGCTGATGTACTCGCCTGGGTATTGCCTTTGCTTGTGATTGCCGGTGCAGTTTTCCTATCCAACCTTCCAGCGGCACAACCCACCTCAATAGCAAGCGATCCTGATGCCGAGCCACTGCCTCCCTTCTTCCACTTAGGTTTAGTGCCCCTGTTGATTCTGTGGATCGGATCACTAGCTCTCGCACGGCGTGGAATGGCCAACATTCTTGCCACGCGAATTGCCGTGGTG
>JBDQMZ010000202.1:0-5585 GCA_040261955.1 Candidatus Nanopelagicales bacterium | reverse complement strand
TTGCGCACCGCCAACAATGAATTCCTTACGAGGAGCAACCTCTGTACCCATGAGCAGATCGAAAACATCCCCGGCAATATCTGCATCGGAAACTGTCATGCGCCGCAGGGTTCTGTGTGCGGGATCCATCGTCGTTTCACGCAATTGGGACGCATCCATCTCTCCGAGGCCCTTGTAACGCTGGATTGGATCCTTCACTCTCTTGCCTTTCTTCTCCGCATCAGCGACAACGGATTTCATTTCTTTATCGCTATACGTGTAAACCACCTCATTGGCTTTTGAACCAGCGTTGATGATCTCGAGACGATGCAGAGGCGGGACTGCTGCAAATACACGGCCATCCTCGAGTAAGGGACGCATGTAACGGTTTATCAGGGTCAACAAGAGGCACCGGATATGTGCGCCATCCACGTCAGCATCAGACATCAGAATGATCTTGCCATAACGTGCTTGATCCAGATCGAAACTCCTGCCTGAACCCGCACCAATGACTTGGATGATCGATGCACACTCATTGTTCTTGAGCATGTCGGATAGAGACGACTTTTGCACATTGAGAATTTTCCCGCGGATGGGCAGCAGTGCCTGATACTTGGAGTCCCTGGCACTTTTTGCCGTACCAAGGGCACTGTCGCCTTCAACTATGAATAATTCGGATTCCGCGACATCGGTGCTCCGGCAATCAACCAGCTTCGCCGGCATGGATGATGATTCGAGTGCGGTCTTGCGCCGTTGTGTATCGCGGTGACTCCGCGCGGCGACACGAGCACGCATTGCGTTTGCAACCTTTTCAGCGATCGTGCGTGCATTTGCTTTCTCTCCACGAGGTGGTGTTTGTAGCCACTTGGCCATTTCCTTGGCCACTACATTTGCCACAATTCTCGACGCCGCTGGAGTGCCAAGAACCTCTTTTGTTTGTCCCTCAAATTGAGGCTCGGCAAGGCGCACTGCCACGACAGCCGTCAGGCCTTCAAAGATATCTTCCTTCGTGACATTGTCTTCACTTGTCTTGAGGATCTTGGCAGACCTGAGATATTCATTGAATACTTTGGTGAGGGATCGTTCTAGCCCCGCTACATGGGTACCGCCTTTGGGCGTGGCAATTACATTGACGAATGACTTGAGCGTGGTTTCATATCCCGTGTCCCACTGGAGAGCTACCCCAACACCAAGGTCCCGTGCGACATTCTGACTCGACATATGTCCATCTGAGTCCAGCACTGGCACGGTCTCTTCAAAGTGACCCTCGCCCGTGAGGGTGATGACCCCTCCCACAAGTTCACCACTGGCCAAATGACCCACATACTCGGCAATACCGCCCTTGTGCACGAATGATTCGGACCAGAGATCTGATGGGTCTCTAGCGTCTTCTAAGGAAATGGTCAGCCCTGGCACCAAGAACGTACTTTGAAGGGCTCGATCCCTTAATTGGGTTCGATCGTATGCAGCATCCTTGGTGAATACCTGAGGGTCTGCCCACCAACGCACCATGGTTCCGCTCTTGCCTCGTGGTGCCTTTCCAAGGATCTCTAGACCGCTTTTCTTGCTGAAATCCACGTCAGGGCCTGAACCGGCAAATACACCCGGAACTCCCCTGCGAAATGACATGCCATATGCCTTGCCCGTTCGTTGCACTACAACGTCAAGTCGGGCCGATAGAGCGTTAACCACCGAGGCGCCCACCCCATGGAGACCGCCCGATGCGTTATAAGAGCCACCGCCAAATTTGCCACCCGCATGTAATTTGGTCATGACGACCTCAACGCCCGTCAGTTTCGTTCGCTTTTCAATGTCGATTGGAATTCCACGACCATTGTCGTTGACTTCAACAGAGCCGTCGGGGAGAAGTTTGACTGAGACCTCCGAGCAGTAGCCAGCAAGTGCCTCGTCCACCGAGTTATCAACGATTTCCCAGAGACAGTGCATAAGTCCACGACCATCATTGGAACCGATATACATGCCTGGGCGTTTACGAACTGCCTCGAGACCTTCAAGGACAGCCAGATTCTTGGCTGTATAGGAGTCAGTGCCCGAATCGGCCGTTTTTTTATTGACGGGCTTTGAGCCTGGAGCCTTCTTTGCGGTTGCCACTGCCCCAACTTAGTCAGGTATCGACTATTTCCATCGAAGGCAGACCGAAGGAGTGGAAAATTCGCCGTGGGCGAACCAGCGAGTCAATCCCGCTCACTTGGAGCCTTTCCGTGTTTAACTTAAGCCATGTCAGATCAAGCGACCCAGACAATGACCGCTCCTGTGCTGAGTGCCACGGACCGCTGCGATCGGTGCGGTGCTCAGGCCTACGTTCAGGTTGAACTCGCCGGTGGCGCCCAACTACTGTTCTGCGGCCATCACTGGGGTGCCCACGAGGCTGCATTGACGCCACAGGCCGCGTTGATCATCAATGAGTTGCATAAGCTCAATGAAACACCCACTGTTGTGTAACTAGTGGCTTCATGAGTGCACCGATGAGTGCAACTCCAAACGCCGATTACTCGACCTAAATATTAATCGAGGTAATCCCGAAGCACCTGTGAGCGTGATGGGTGGCGCAGTTTCGACATGGTCTTACTCTCGATCTGTCGAATTCTTTCGCGCGTAACTCCATAAACCTTCCCAATTTCATCAAGGGTTTTGGGTTGGCCATCAGTGAGCCCAAACCGCATTCGCACAACGCCTGCCTCACGGTCAGAAAGGGTGTCCAGGACTGACTCCAACTGCTCCTGTAGCAGTGTGAATGAAACAGCATCACTTGGAACGATCGCCTCGGAATCCTCGATCAAGTCACCGAATTCGCTGTCCCCTTCTTCACCGAGCGGAGTATGTAACGAGATTGGCTCACGGCCATACTTTTGAACCTCAACGACCTTTTCAGGCGTCATGTCCAATTCCATGGCTAGTTCTTCAGGAGTCGGTTCGCGGCCTAGATCCTGCAGCATCTGGCGCTGCACTCGCGCGAGTTTATTGATGACTTCCACCATGTGGACGGGAATTCGGATCGTGCGAGCTTGATCAGCCATTGCCCGAGTTATCGCCTGTCGGATCCACCAGGTTGCATACGTCGAGAACTTGTAGCCCTTGGTGTAGTCGAATTTCTCAACCGCTCGGATTAAGCCAAGGTTTCCCTCTTGAATCAGGTCAAGAAAGAGCATTCCCCGACCGGTGTAGCGCTTGGCCAGCGAGACGACAAGACGCAAGTTCGCCTCGAGCAGATGGTTTTTTGCCCGACGGCCATCCGTGGCGATCCATTCCATGTCACCACGGGTCTTCTTGTCCATCTTGCCACCCTCATTGAGCATTTCCTCAGCAAAGAGTCCCGCTTCAATACGTTTGGCTAATTCCACTTCCATTTCGGCATTGAGAAGCGGAACTTTTCCGATTTGTTTGAGGTAGTCCTTCACCGGATCAGCAGTGGCACCTGCAACGGTGACCGTTTGCACAGGTTCATCCGTCTCATCAACATGTGAAATCACATAACTATCAGCGGCGCCATCTTTTGCGGGTTCATCCTCCGTGACCGTGGCGAGATCCTTTTCAAGGTCGGCCTCAAGGTCCTTTTCTAGTTCCGCGGCAATTTCCAAATCGGGTTCATCGCTGAGGCTAACTTCAATGACTTCGTCGCCCGTATCAATAACCTCAACCAGTTCAGCGCCATCCGACTTTGCAGACTTGTTCGGAGCGGAACCCTTCTTCGCATCAGTCTTCTTTGCAGCAGCCTTTTTAACGGGGGCTGCTTTCGCCGAAACTGCTTTCTTCGCAACAGTCTTCTTCGCGGGAACGGTCTTCTTTACTGGAACGGTCTTCTTGGCCGGAACGGTCTTTTTGGCAGCCGCCTTCTTCACTGGCGCAGCTTTCGCCGGAACTGTTTTCTTTACGGTCTTTTTAGCAGCAGTCTTTTTTGCGGTAGTTGCCATGTGAGAGAGAGTGCCCTTCTGCCGATTAGCCACAACAAGTGCCCGAGTCAAGCCTTTTGGCTTGTTCGGGCGCTCTATCTTGACATGCCCAGTCCGAACCTCATGCGTTGGGGCGCATTAAACGTGCACGCGCCTGGCCAATCTCGACCTCAAAGCCCTTCACCTGACGGAGGTCTCTTTCAATGGGGAAAGGGCCCAATCCATCAACACTGAAGTTCCCGCGCCATCGAGTTTCAACTATTACCCGTTTTGTCCCGGAAGTCTTGTAGGTATGAGTGACTGACATGTCTGGATAAGGCCCGCCAGGCACATTCGAATTGATGTAATCTCGTTCGAAGTTCCATGCCCACTGCGGTTCGGCAGTTATCTCAATGGCGAATCCGGACACATTTTCAGACCACTCTCGAGTCCCCGCAGCTTGGCCCGACCCACATAGCAGCGGAATATTGACAACGGGTCCGGATTCGGGCCAGCAGAGTGGTTCCAGGTCCGGTACATATTGATAGAAATTCTCTGAGATCAGCCCCTCAATGCCAACCAGGGTGGTTACCGATTGCGAGGAAAGACAAATCAGACCGGTTTCACGCCACTGGCCCCCATTAGGTCGAAACCACGTGCGAACGTGATCAATGAGACCGGGACATCCCCTTATGGCGGCATCGCAATAGGTGTCAGCGTCGGGGACGCACGCAGCGGTGATCTTCCAAGAACATCCGCGGCACTCGGCCACCTCAGTTCGAGTGTCTCGGTCAACGGAGGGTGGGAGGACCAATCCCCCGCTGCCCTCGTATCTGATCAATTCCGGATTGCCCACAACCTCAGCGCCCGATGCTGCGGGAGCCATTAAGCCGATCCCTATCAGGCTTATGAAGAATGCGATAACCAGAGGGGGTCCTAGTCCTTTTCCACGGCGCATTCAATCATTGTGTGAGTGTCCCTGGCAGTTATCTACCCCGAATATTGGTGCTGTGGACAGACTGCGATACCCGTCTTTGGCGCCCCATTAAGAGCTAGTGCAGTTTGATGCCTTCACTCTTTCGAGCGCGTGACGCACGAAACCACCAACTTGGTCATTCTCAACCAGGAAACCATCGTGCCCATATGGCGATGTCAAGACATGCAGCTCGTCAGCACCGGGGGCGAGCTCGACGATCTCCTGTTGAAGTCTGATGGGAAAGAGTCTGTCCGAATCAATGCCCACCACGGTGAGGGGTTGCGTAATGCCGCCAAGGGCACTCGCCACTCCACCACGATTCCTTCCAAGATCAAAAAGACTCATGGCACGAGTTAACGCAATGTATGTATTGGCGTCAAAGCGCCTATTCAATTTGTCCGCATGATGATCTAGGTATGACTCGACCGCAAACCGGCCCCCAACGTATGGGTCCTCCGATTCTTGTGGGCTTCGGCCAAAACGCAAATCTAGCTCTGTCTCACTTCGGTATGTCAGATGCGCAATCCGACGGGCTAGTCCCATGCCCGCTACAGGGCCCAATTCTGAGTCGTAATAGTCACCGCCATTGAATTCAACGTCAGTTTCGATTGCCATAATTTGAGTCGCATGAATGCCAATCTGATCGGCGGAAACTGCTGCTGTCGAACCCAACACCAAACCACCACACACGGAATCTGGATACCGAACCATCCACTCCAGAACCCGCATGCCTCCAAGGG
>JBDQMZ010000201.1:0-3641 GCA_040261955.1 Candidatus Nanopelagicales bacterium | reverse complement strand
CCACAGGCTGCGCTAGCGGGGAGGTCAACCGTTGGCTTCAAGCTGGGCAGTACGACAAAGCGCGCGCGGCGGCGGCCGACTTCCGGGACATTTTTGGTGAGGGCAACTTTTTCGCTGAGGTCATGGACCATGGGCTTGCGATTGAAAGAAACTTCATGCCCGATCTCATAAAGATCGCCAAGGACCTCAAGCTTCCGTTAGTGGCGACCAATGACATGCACTACGTCCACGAAAGTGATGCCGAAACCCACGACGTACTGCTGTGCATTGGCACTCGAACAACAATGGATGACCCTAAACGTTTCCGCTTTGATGCAAGGGACTTTTATCTCAAGTCTGCCGCAAGCATGCGCGACCTGTGGTCTGACTATCCGGAGGCATGTGACAACACACTGCTGATAGCCGAGCGCTGTGACGTCAAGTTCAATGAAGGTGCAAACCTGATGCCTCAGGCAGATGTTCCTGCGGGGGAGAGTGAAGAATCATGGTTGGTCAAAGAGGTTGAAATTGGTTTAGCCAAACGTTATCCGCTCGGTGTCCCAGACAATGTTCGCCAGCAGGCGCATTACGAGCTCGGCGTGATTTCACAAATGGGATTCCCTGGCTACTTCCTCGTGGTGGCTGACCTCGTTCAGCACGCGAAAAACAATGGCATTCGGGTTGGCCCGGGTCGTGGCTCTGCGGCAGGCGCGATGATCGCCTACGCCTTGGGCATCACCGACCTTGATCCCATTGAACATGGATTGCTGTTTGAGAGATTCTTGAATCCAGAGCGTATTTCCATGCCGGATATCGATATTGACTTTGATGAGCGTCGGCGAGCAGACATGATCCGCTATGCCACTGAAAAATATGGTGAAGAGCGTGTTGCGCAGATTGTGACCTACGGTTCCATCAAAGCAAAAGCTGCCATCAAGGACAGTGCTCGTGTTCTTGGTATGCCATACGCGGTGGGTGATCGAATCACCAAGGCCATGCCACCTGCTGTTATGGGTAAAGACATAACTCTTGCCGGCGCATTTAATCCCAAGGACTCTAGGTACTCGGAAGCAGGCGAGTTCAGGGCCCTCTATGAAGCTGATCCTGAGGTGAGAACCGTTGTGGACACGGCCAAGGGCCTGGAAGGACTCAAGCGCCAACCTGGGGTGCACGCTGCTGGGGTGATTTTGTGTCGCGAGCCCCTCATGGATGTCATCCCGGTGTGGAAACGCGAGCAAGATGGCGCCATCATCACCCAGTTCGACATGGGCGCGTGCGAGTCACTCGGGCTCCTCAAAATGGATTTTCTAGGCTTGCGCAACCTCACGGTTCTTGATGATTGCCTGATAAATATTGAACGCAATACCGGTGACGTGATCGTCCTCGAGGAATTGCACCTCGATGACAAACAGGCCTATGAACTACTCGCTCGTGGTGACACGCTCGGCGTTTTCCAACTCGATGGCGGCCCCATGCGTTCACTCCTGCGGTCAATGCAACCAGATAATTTTGAAGATATTTCTGCCGTCTTAGCTCTCTATCGCCCGGGTCCCATGGGGGCGAATGCCCACAACGACTATGCCGACCGCAAAAATGGGCGCAAGCCAGTCGTGCCCATTCACCCGGAACTCGAAGAGCCGTTATCTGAAATCTTGGGCGATACCTACGGACTCATCGTGTATCAAGAACAGGTCATGGCGATTGCTCAGCAGTTGGCGGGCTACTCACTCGGAAAAGCAGACCTGCTCCGCCGTGCCATGGGCAAAAAGAAGAAGTCGATCCTTCAGAAGGAATTTGTGCCGTTCAGTAACGGCATGCGCGAGCGCGGTTTCTCCGATCCAGCGATCAACAAATTGTGGGAAGTTCTCGTCCCATTTTCTGATTACGCGTTTAACAAGGCACATACGGCAGGTTATGGCTTGGTGTCCTATTGGACCGCCTACCTCAAGGCCAATTATCCAGCTGAATACATGGCGGCCCTTCTCACCTCAATGGCTGATGACAAGGATCGCTCTGCCATTTACTTGAATGAGTGTCGCCGCATGGGAATTAAAGTGCTGCCACCCGATGTCAATGATTCGGATGCTCACTACACCCCTCGTGGGACGGATATTCGTTTTGGACTCACTGCAATTCGCAATGTCGGCTTCAATGTTGTGGAGTCGATTATTAGTACCCGAACCAAAGTCGGACGGTTCGCCGATTTCCACGACTTCATCGCCAAAGTTGATGTTTCCGTTTGTAACCGCAGGGTGGTCGAATCACTGGTCAAAGCCGGCGCTTTTGACAGTTTGGGACACACGCGTAAAGGTCTCGTTGCCGTGCACGAGCAGGTCATCGACACTGCAGTCGATATCAAGCGCGCTGAAGCAGTTGGACAGTTCGACCTCTTTGGCGGGCTCACCGACTCAGGGGACGACAACCTGATTGAACGACCCGAGATAGGCGTGGCTGAGTGGGAAAAAAGCGTGCTCTTGGCACATGAGCGTGACATGCTCGGACTCTATGTATCGGATCATCCGCTTTTTGGCATGGAAAGTGCGCTGGCTCAACTCTCCGACAGAAGTATTGCTTCCGTTCTCGTTGATGAGCATCTCGATGGCACATTTGTAACTTTGGGCGGACTTGTCACCGGTGTCCAGCGCAAGACCACCAAAAAGGGGTCGGCGTGGGCGATCATCACTCTCGAGGACCTCGAAGGCTCTTTAGAACTCATGGTTTTCCCACAGAGCTACGCTTCATTCGGAGCTCTACTCGTTGAGGATTCGATCCTTGTTGTGAGGGCAAAAGTTGACCGCAGTGACGATGACGGTCTCCGTGCAGTTGCAATGGAAATCAACGCTCCTGATCTCAGCGAGGCCCCATCAGGGCCTGTGCGCCTGTCGCTTGCGGCCTCGCGTTGTGTTCCGCCACTAGTCGCTCGACTCAAAGGTGTACTCGCGGAGCACCCCGGAACCACCGAGGTCCAGTTGCATCTGACAGGTGGAACTTCGACAACCGTGATGAAACTCGATGATGCATTTCGCGTGACCCCATCGCCATCACTCTTTGGTGATCTCAAAGCACTTCTAGGGGCGTCATGTCTCATGTGAACGAACCTGAAGTCAACGGGCACAGCGGTATCGGTGAATCCAACAACCACGGAATCGGGCGTAATGCATTGACGGTCGCTGTTGCAGGTGTTGTTGTCGGCATTTTGTCCGGAGCGGCACTAGGAGTGGTTTGGTGGGCACTCGCTCCACGAGTCAGCATCGTTGTGAACGGTGACAACATGAAAACTGATGGTTTTCAGCCCCAGGAGTTCATTGCATCGGACATTGCATTTGGTGCCATCGCACTTCTGGCTGGACTTCTGGTCACCATGGGTCTGGTCTACATGAGGCGTGAACATCTAGTGTCGACACTCTTTGCGGCTCTCCTAGCCTCAGCCTTTGGAACCTTCTTCATGTGGTTGGTCGGCACTCGCCTCGGGATGGTCGACCTTGAGCACCTCAACGTTCCAGACTCCACGGTCGTGGAAGGACCATTGGAAATTCATATGCTAGCGATTTATCTCGTGTGGCCCATTGCTGCCGGATTCGTCATTTCAATTCTCGCCTTGAGTGATTTCCTGTCAATGCCTAACTCGATGGGGCGCAAATCTGCGCGATGATCGCTGAGGT
>JBDQMZ010000200.1:0-8285 GCA_040261955.1 Candidatus Nanopelagicales bacterium | reverse complement strand
TTCGCAGTCTGTCCTATTCCTGGGACGAATCGACGAGCCACGAAAGGGACTCGACGTACTCATCGGTGCCGCTCCCGCAATTATCCGCGAATTTCCTGATCTAAGGTTCTTAATCGCTGGGCCCGGTGACACTGACTCGTTTCGCGAACGCATCCCTGAGGGACTCCAAAATAATTTTGAATTCCTTGGTTCGGTATCGGATGAAGACAAGCGTAGAGTTTTGGCTCACTGCGAGGTCTACATTGCACCGCACACTGGTGGAGAATCGTTTGGCATTGTGTTAGCAGAGGCAATGGCTGCAGGAACGCCGGTACTTGCATCAAATTTGCCTGCGTTCGATCGAGTGCTGCAAGGTGGAAGAAGCGGCATGCTGTTCACCAACGGCGATTGTGAAGACCTTGCTCTCAAGTGCAATGAATTGTTGGCAAACCCAGAGTTGCGCGAAGAGCTAGTCGCCAGGGCTTCAGTGAGAGTGTTGGACTTCGACTGGAACACGGTGGTCGATGACGTCGTGGCAGTCTATGAAGCAGTGCATATGCCAGGTGAAAAAGTGACAGAAGATTTTCGGGGCCAAGTAGTGGGGCGTTTTGCAGGGCGCTCAGTCAAAGAGGAAACCTTGTGACAACAGGAATGCTGATTGTTCTTCTGGTTGTTATTGGCTTGTTCCTGTTCTTTGTCTTATTTATGAGTATGACCGCTGGCCGTCTGGATCGACTGCATCGACGTATTGATGTTGCAGAGTTGGCCCTGGATGCACAACTTTTGCGTCGTTCTGGAATTGCGCTGGAACTCGCGGCGTGTGGCCTGCTGGACCCCGCTGCCTCTGTCGTGCTGTCTGAGTCTGCACATGCCGCCCGTCGATCAACGGACCTGTCCGTGGCGGAGCGCGACCTTGTGGAGTCAGATCTCACTGCAGCCTTGAACGCAGCCCTGGGTCCAGACGACTATGCCGAGGTCCTATCAGAGCAAGGTGGCCCGGAACTGCTCGCTGAGTTATCAGCCGCTGTTAAACGGGTGGAACTGTCCCGACGGTTCCTCAACGACGCGGTTAGGGCCTGCACACAATTGCGGCGCCAGCGAAGTGTCCGGTGGTTCCACCTTGCTGGGCGAACGCCATGGCCGGTATTTCGAGAGATGAGTGATCACGTTGACCTTGGTTCCGGGTGAACTAGTCCCCAACCACAGGGGTCCGAGGGATGCCCGTTCTGCGCGAAGGACGTGCTCCCTCTAGCATTAGGGCTCTATTCGACCCACCAATGGGGACCCCGTCAGAGGGGAAATGTCACAAAGGATGTTAGAGATGTCGAGCGAAGTGAGCACGGGCACCAGCCGCGTGAAGCGTGGAATGGCTGAAATGCTTAAAGGTGGCGTCATCATGGATGTCGTTAATGCCGAGCAAGCAAAAATCGCTGAAGATGCCGGTGCCGTAGCGGTCATGGCTCTAGAGCGTGTGCCTGCTGATATCCGTGCTGAAGGTGGCGTTTCTCGCATGTCAGATCCTGACATGATTGATGGCATCATCGCCGCGGTCAGCATCCCAGTAATGGCGAAAGCGCGCATTGGACATTTTGCTGAGGCTCAGGTTCTTGAGTCGTTGGGTGTTGATTACATCGACGAGTCAGAAGTACTTACCCCCGCTGACTACACGAACCATATTGACAAGTGGAAGTTCACTGTTCCCTTCGTCTGCGGCGCAACCAATCTGGGTGAGGCGCTACGCAGATTGACCGAAGGTGCGGCCATGATTCGTTCCAAGGGAGAAGCTGGTACCGGCGATGTCTCCAATGCCGTCACCCACATGCGCAAAATCCGCGACGAAGTAACCCGTCTTGCATCCCTGCCCAAAGACGAACTCTATGTAGCGGCAAAGGAACTTCAAGCTCCCTATGACCTGGTCGCCGAGGTAGCGCGAACTGGCAGTTTGCCCACAGTGCTCTTCACGGCGGGTGGAATCGCGACACCGGCAGATGCCGCCATGATGATGCAACTGGGTGCTGATGGAGTATTCGTTGGATCGGGAATTTTCAAGTCTGGAAATCCTGCGCAGCGCGCTAATGCAATTGTTCAGGCCACAACACACTTTGATAACCCTGACGTTGTTGCCAAGGTCAGTCGTGGTTTGGGTGAGGCAATGGTCGGCATCAATGTTGCTGATATTCCGGTACACCATAGGCTCGAAGACCGCGGTTGGTAAGTACGCGCGAATCGTTCACTCGAACGATTAGCAAGTGCGGCATTGGTGTCTTTCGTGGCTAAACCGGTAAATGTCGCTGTTCTCGCTCTGCAAGGTGGCGTGCGTGAGCACGTGCATGCTTTGAAGGCGGCAGGTGTCAATGCTTTTCCAGCTAAGAATCTCGAGCAGATCATGAGGGCCCAAGGACTCGTTATACCGGGTGGGGAATCAACCACGATGATCAAGTTGGCTCAGATGTACAACCTTGTGGAGCCAATTCAGGAGCTACGCACGCAGGGAATGCCCATGTACGGGTCATGTGCAGGGATGATCATGCTCGCCGACCGCATTGAAGGCGGCATCGAAGGACAGGAAACAATAGGTGGAATCGATGTACTGGTGCGAAGGAACGCATTCGGACGCCAAACGGAGTCATTTGAGGCCCCGTTGCGCTTGCAAAACCTAGGTGTCGACTCAGAGCCATTTCCAGGAGTATTCATTCGGGCACCATTTGTGGTTGAAGTAGGTGAGAATGTCGAAGTGGTTGGCGCTATTGAATCTGGGGAGCACGCGGGTAGAGTTGTGGCAGTTCAAAGTGGCAATCTGATGGCAACATCATTTCACCCGGAGCTCACACCTGATATTCGCGTTCATGAAATTTTTGTAGACATAGTGAGAAAGGCGCAGTGAAGCACTGATGAGTGGTCATTCCAAATGGGCGACAACCAAGCATAAAAAGGCAGTCATTGATGCCCGTCGCGGCAAATTATTTGCCAAGTTGATCAAGAACATCGAAGTAGCTGCTCGACAGGGCGGTGGAGATATTGCGGGAAATCCAACTCTGTTTGACGCAATCCAAAAGGCCAGAAAGAGTTCAGTTCCTGTTGACAACATTGATCGAGCGGTCAAGCGCGGGTCTGGCGCCGAGGCAGGTGGCGCTGATTGGCAAACCATCATGTATGAAGGCTACGGTCCAAACGGTGTTGCGGTCCTGGTTGAGTGTTTGACCGACAACCGCAATCGTGCTGCATCCGAAGTCCGTGTAGCCATGACGCGAAATGGTGGGTCCATGGCAGATCCCGGCAGTGTTTCATATCTTTTCGGGCGAAAAGGCGTGGTCATTGTTAGCAAGGTCGGTGAAAACAGTTCGGTCACGGAGGATGATCTCTTGATGGCTGTCTTGGATGCGGGCGCCCAAGAGGTGAATGATCTCGGTGAGTCCTTTGAAATTGTCTCTGAAGCAAGTGACGTTGTTGCTGTTCGAGTGGCGTTGCAAGACGCCGGAATCGACTATGAATCCGCCGAAGCAACCTTCATGCCCAGCATGACCGTGCCACTGGACGTTGATGGCGCAACACAAATGTTTCGATTGCTGGAGGCACTGGAAGACAGCGATGAAGTGCAAAAGGTTTATGCCAACTTTGATGTTTCCGATGAAGTCATGGAGAATGTGAGTCTGTAATGGCGGGGGAGTCTGTTGGTAAACAACTGCGAGGTTGGGATGCCGCAACTTTCCGCACTGCAAGTTCAGATCCGTCCATGCGGTCAACGTTTATTGCGGTGGCGATATTGGAAAACGCCCCAGATTGGGCTCGCCTTCGTTCTCGATTAGAGCGACTATCTCTCTTTGTCCCAGAACTGCGCATGCGACCGCTTTACGGCATGGTCGGCCTGTCCGCACCGCGATTAAGCGTAGACCCAGACTTTGATTTGGACTTCCACGTTCGCCGATACCGACTCCCGGAAGATGGCACGTGGGACGACCTACTCGCCGACGCACGCCGCATCAGCTTGACCGACTTTGATCACAACAGGCCCCTGTGGGAAGCGACTTTGATTGAAGGCCTCCCGGAGGGTCGTAGCGCATTTTTGTTGAAGTTGCACCACTCAATCGCCGATGGTCAAGCGACGGTCATGATTGCATTAACGCTGTTCGAATTATCGCCCGACGGTAATCCCGATGAACCCGAAGCGCCTCCTGCACCTGTTGGTCAAGATGTCACATGGCAAGACTTGTTCGTGGCAAACTCGCAGGACAACCTTGGCCGCGCATTGGAGGCAGTGCGAGGAGCCGTCAATGTCGGCCTCGGGCTCATTAAGGGTTCGGTTACCGACTTCAACCAAACGGTACATAAAACGATCGAAACGATCGGGTCTGTGACCAGAGCCACGTCGGTATATGACAGGCCGCTCTCTCCATTGCTCACAGAACGCGGCACCACATACTCTTTCGGAACTCTAGAATTTCCTTTTGAACAGATTCGACGAACTGCAAAGAGTGTAGGTATGAGTGTGAACGATGCATTCATGGCTGCAGCGTTGACAGGTGTTGAGGCCTACCATCACAGGCATGGGAGTTCTGCTGATTCATTGCGAGTGAATGTCCCAATCTCCCTGAGAGGGGATGCCGGTGACCGATCGGCACAGGCATCAAATGCGGTAGCCATTGCGAGATTCCCCATTCGCGTTGCAGGGCTTGGAGTTCAAGAAATTATGGGCGAGGCCCACGAACTTGTCTCTGAGTGGCGCAGGGAGCCAGCCATGCGTTTGGCAGACCCTTTGGCAGAAGTGAGCTGGTTTGTGCCCGTTCCAATGCTGGCTCAGGTTGCGCGAGCATCTGATGTGACCACAAGTAATGTCCCGGGCCCTCCCATCCCGATTTACCTGGCAGGTACGCGAATGATTGCTGCCTACCCATTGGTGGCGACAATCGGTTCTGCCGTCAATATCACGATGGTGACCTACGACGGACACGCCTTTATTGGTGTGAGTACCGATGACCGGGCGATCAAGGATCATTCAGAATTTATGCACGACCTGCGCGCTAGCTTCCACGCAATGACAGTCCTTCCCGATACTCTCTAGGGATACAGGCACACTTGGCCGGGTTCGCCCACCTTGTGTGCGTCTTTCTCGACATTTGGAGTTGCTGTCACGATGCGCGTTCTTGGGATTGACCCGGGCCTGACGCGCTGTGGTGTTGCGGTTATTGAGGGAGCACCGGGTCAAAGCGTGGAGGTGTTGCACATTGGGGTAGTGACAACCAGTCCCGAATTGGAACTCGCCCAGCGACTCAATGACTTGTACTCGGACCTAGATCACCTTGTTGTACTTCATCAACCTGAGTTCATTGCCATTGAAAGAGTGTTTAGTCAGCACAATGTGAGGTCTGCCATGGCCACAGCACAGGCGGCCGGCGTGGGTTTACTCATTGCTGGTCAGCGCGGGATTCCTGTCGCCATGCACACGCCAACTGAAGTTAAAGCGGCGGTGACGGGGAGTGGGCGTGCCGAGAAAGCACAGGTCACCATGATGGTGACCAAGATTGCTAAGTTGTCCAAGCCGCCCAAACCTGCCGACGCTGCAGATGCCCTTGCCATCGCAATCACTCAGGCATGGCGCGGTGCTGCGCAGCGCAAGTTGGCCCAGGCCCTGCGAGCTGCCCAGTGATCTCATTTATTCGTGGGCAGGTATGGCATGCCGGAGTCGATCACCTAGTGGTGGACACGGGGCCCATGGGTGTGTGGGTAATGTGTCCGCCCGCGACATCACTGTCCACTCGTGTGGGGGAACACATCATGCTTCATACCTCGGTCGTCATCCGGGAGGACTCCTGGACCGTTTATGGCTTTGAAAGTGCTGAGCAGGTAGCGCTCTTTGACATGGTTCAAACGGTTACCGGAATTGGACCACGCATTGCACTGGGAGTCGTGTCGACATTGACGCCCGCTGAACTTGCTGCTGCAATCGCAAATGCAGACTTACCCGTGTTAACAAAAATCTCTGGTATTGGCACAAAGGGTGCATCGCGAATGGTCCTTGAGCTCAAGGACAAAATCACTCCATTTGCAGGTGCAGGATCTGTACAAGTCACTCGAACCGCGCAGGCATGGCGCACCGCGGTTGGGGCAGGTTTGGCATCACTTGGCTGGACGCAACGTGAAGCAGATGCCGCAATGGATCGCGTCGCGGAAACCTCGCCGGATTTGATCGGCGCAAAGGAGCCGGATATCGGTGCAATCCTTAAAGAGGCTCTTCGGGCTTTGGACCGTTCATGAGTGAATCACTAACGTTTTCAGGTGCCGATGATGACGACACAGTGATTGAGGGAGCCTTGCGCCCCAAAACGCTCCAAGAATTTATCGGGCAAGATCGGGTGAAGTCGCAGTTGGGCCTGGTCCTCGAAGCAGCGAATCGCCGCGGGGGAGTTGCAGACCACGTATTGCTTAGTGGTCCTCCTGGCTTGGGCAAGACCACCCTCGCGACGATCATCGCGGCGGAATTAGGCGCTCCGGTCCGGCTTACATCTGGTCCAGCCTTGCAGCACGCGGGAGATGTCGCGGCCGTGTTATCGAGCCTGCAGCCGGGTGAGGTTCTTTTTGTCGACGAAATCCACCGAACGGCCAGAGCGGCTGAGGAGATGCTTTATCTTGCGATGGAGGATTTCCGAGTCGATGTCATTGTGGGCAAGGGTCCGGGTGCAACGGCAATTCCACTCGATATCGAGCCTTTCACTCTTGTTGGCGCCACGACTCGGGCGGGATTGTTGCCCTCGCCTTTCCGTGATCGGTTTGGCTTTACCGCCCATCTTGACTTTTATGAGAGTGCTGATCTCGGTGTCATCATTACCCGCAGCGCAGGTTTGTTGGGGGTGGCCCTGACGCCACAGGGGGCAGCGGAACTGGCCGGTCGGTGCAGGGGCACCCCCCGAATCGCTAATCGCCTCCTGCGCAGGGTTCGAGACTGGGCACAGGTCCACGGCAATGGCGAGGTTGATTTTGTGGCTGCTCAGGCGGCTCTGGAACTCTATGAAGTCGATGACCTGGGACTGGACCGCATTGACCGTTCTGTCCTTGAGGCTATTGTCAAGAGGTTTGAGGGAGGGCCAGTCGGTCTCTCAACGCTTGCAGTCGCCGTGGCCGAGGAACCCGAAACGATCGAATCTGTGTCCGAGCCTTTCCTCGTCCGATTGGGGCTATTAACCCGAACCCCGCGCGGACGAGTGGCCACTCCGGCTGCGTGGGCTCATCTGAACTTGCCTTTGCCCGAACCGGTCCGAAACGGGCAAGGGACACTTGATCTCTAGAAAAATAGCGCCCTATACCCTTGGCTGATCCGCTCGTCGACTGTTAGGAATGTGAAGACATGGACCTTGTTGGGTTAGCCCCGCTCCTGCTACTGGGAGTAGCTTTCTATTTCCTGCTGATTCGGCCTCAAAAGAATCGTCAGAAGGCTCAAGCACGGATGGTCTCGGAAATCGATTCCGGAGTCGAAATCATGACCACGGCCGGAATCTTTGGCACCGTCGTGAGCTCGAGCGATGACCTCATCCTCCTTGAAATCAGCCCGGGCGTGGTTGTCAGAATCCTGCCTGCTGCTGTGTCCAAGGTGATTGAGCCCCCTGTCCCCGAAGAAAGTGAACTGCCCGAGTAGATTTCACTCGCAGTCATGAGCGGACACCTGCACCGGGTCATGTCCAGAAATGTCAACTTTCTAACTATTTTTAACGGAGGAGATCCGTGGCAACACCCGTAAAGACCAGACCCTGGCGCCTGCTGTCTGCACTCTTGGTTGTTCTAGTCGGTTTCAGTGTGTGGGCATTCTTCCCGGGCACGGATAGTTCAATTCGCCTTGGACTGGATTTGCAGGGCGGCACTCAGGTAATCCTCGTGCCCAAGCCTGTTGTCGAGGGTGCTGTCATCACCGATGATCAGCTCGCCCAAACGGTGGAGATTCTTCGTCAGCGTGTTGATGGCCTCGGCGTCGCTGAATCGGAGGTGACAACGGCTGGCTCCGGAGCAGACGCCGCAATTGTTGTCTCTGTCCCAGGACTGAATCAGGACCGGGTGGTCGAACTGGTGCAGCAAACTGCACTTCTGGATTTCAGGCCTGTTTGGAGTGTGTTTGGGCCCACCTCAACGACACCGACTGATGCAGAAGGCGCACCCATCGAAGGTGCAGTGAGCCCCACCGACGTCGTTGTACCGGTACAGGCGACCGAAAACACTGAGGATTATCAAATCGAGGTTGCCGCATTGGATTGCTTGAATCCCACGAATTACTCGGGTGGCACCCCAGACAATCCCGAACAGTGGCTTGGGACATGTGACCA
>JBDQMZ010000199.1:0-7202 GCA_040261955.1 Candidatus Nanopelagicales bacterium | reverse complement strand
GATTGGGGTCATGACCGAGGCCAGCCAGCTTGGTCCCAGAGTTCGTCATCACCGCATAACTGGCAGCCGCCGCGAGGCCTGCCGCTACGCCCCACAGGTTGAGCGAATCCCCTGTGGGTGCACCCACGAGAAAGATTACCCCGATAATCCCAATGAATGTCGAAACAAACCAGATGGGCGAAGGCCGCCCAGCCCCCCATATCCACCCGAGCAAACCCGAAAACCAAGGTGCGGCACAAATGGTGACCAGTGTGCCAATCGCGACTCCCGCTAGATCCGCACTGAGAAAGAAGAACAACTGGAATGCACCTACCGCAAGTCCCATCAGCCAAGTCAGCGGGTGGCCAAACATGGAGAGGAATCCCAATCCGCGAGTAACAAGAATGAGCCCAATGGCCCCAATGAGGAGGCGCCACGCGGCAACAGAAGTGGGTGAAGCCTCAGGAATAAGAATCGCTGCAGTTGTTGCTGAAGTTCCAAATAGGGCAGCTGCTCCGAGGACGGCAAAAACCGCCACTCGGTTGCTACTCTGATTCATCAATATTGATCACCGCGGGCGGGATGGCACGCACGAACCCGATGCGGTTGCGGCGACCACTGCCGGGCTCAGCGATCAAGGTCCAGCCATCAACCTCGATCGTTGAATCTGCGATTGGAACGCGACCCAATTTCTTTGCCACCAACCCAATGACAGAATCCACTCCCTCCTCTTCAGAGTCGATATCGCCCTTGATCAAGTCATTGAAGTCATCAATATTCATTCGCGCCATTACCCGGAAGGAACCGTCATCCAATTCCTCAACTTCAGGAGCCGCAGTGTCGTATTCGTCAGCGATTTCACCGACAATTTCCTCGAGGATGTCCTCGATCGTGATGAGACCGGCGGTGCCGCCATATTCGTCGACAACAATCGCCATGTGAACGCGCGCTGCCTGCATATCCCGCAGTAGATCATCAACCTGCTTGCTATCAGGAACAAAGTACGGCGAGCGCATTAAGTCCTCAACGCGCTCGTGTTGCTCTGCATCACGGTATTCAAAAACTCTTTTAACAATGTCCTTGAGGTAGATCACGCCAATGACGTCGTCTGAGTTCTCCCCGATCACTGGGATGCGGGAAAACCAGGATCTCAACCCGAGCGACAAAGCCTGACGCAGAGTCTTGTTTCGTTCAATGAATACCATTTCGGTTCGAGGCACCATCACTTCACGGGCGAACGTGTCGCTCAGCTCAAACACTGAGTGAATCATTTGTCGCTCGTCGTCCTCGATCAACGAGTCTGCTCCGGCCATGTCGACCATCTCACGCAGATCTGCTTCAGAATCAAATGGACCTTCGCGGAAACCTTTACCCGGCGTTAACGCGTTGCCGATCAGAATAAGCAGTGTGGTGACTGGCCCCAGGATTGTGGCCAAGAAACGAGTCGGTCCGGCAGCAAATAATGCAATGGGCTCAGCATGTATGCGACCCAAAGTCCGCGGCGCCACACCAAGACCGACATAAGAGATCACAATGAGCACACCAGCGGTCGCAGCAAATGAGGCTATGAAAGACCAGCCCAGTTCAGCGTCGAGATACCCGACTAGCTCAAAGCTCACCAAGGCAAAAGCACTCACACTCGCGACAGTGGAAACAAAGAGCAAAACATTCACGTAGCGAGCGCGATCTCCCAGAATCACCAGAAGCTTGTCAGCTCTAGCGCCTTGGCGTGTTTCTTCAACGCGACTGCGAGAAATCCTGCCAATTGCAGTCTCGGCACTGATGAGCAGGCCGGCGAAAATAAAGAGGATAAGCGCGATAACAAGCATCGAAATCACGACTGCCCCTTCCAGCATGCCAAAAGTTGATCTTGTAACTCAAACATATATGCATAGGCATCAGGATCTTGGTGATCCAGGCCTAAAAGATGCAGCACCCCGTGTGTGACGAGGAACTCCGATTCCTGCTGCAGTGACCTTCCGCTTTCCTGCATTTGGGGTGGGAGGAAATCGGGGCAGATCACGATATCTCCCAGAATTCCTTGCTCGCTCATTTCACCATCGCTCGGCAGCGATACCTCATCGATGGGGAAGGACAAGACATCCGTGGAACCCGGCTCCTGCATCCAGTCCTCATGCAGCGTTGTCATGCGCTCTGAATCAATAAATGTCACTGAAATAATTGAATCGGGGTGGATACGCAGGTGCGTCAAATGATGCTCAACCACAGAGTCAATGGCACTGAGATCAATATGAGCAGGGGTCTCATTGGAAATTTCGCGCGGTCCACTGGACATGGTTACTGTTTTGGTCCACTCTCGTGATTTGCGTCATAACGGTCATAGGCAGCAACAATGTCACCAACGAGGCGATGTCTGACAACGTCACTGGCGGTGAGTCTGCAGAACGCAACATCGTCCAAGCCTTCAAGGATCTCTGACACGACACGCAACCCACTTGTTGTGCCGCCCGGTAAGTCAATCTGCGTGACATCGCCGGTAACAACCATGGTCGAACCAAAACCGAGGCGGGTCAGGAACATTTTCATTTGTTGAGCCGATGTGTTTTGGGCTTCATCGAGAATAATAAATGCGTCATTGAGTGTGCGACCACGCATGTAAGCCAGTGGAGCTACTTCAATCGTTCCGCTCGTGATCAATCTCGGAATCGACTCGGGGTCGATCATGTCGTGTAGGGCGTCATAGAGCGGACGCAGGTACGGATCAATCTTTTCAGAGAGAGTGCCTGGCAAGAAACCCAACTTTTCACCCGCCTCAACTGCGGGGCGAGTTAGCACGATGCGATTGACTTCTTTGGCTTGTAACGCTTGGACAGCTTTGGCAACTGCAAGGTAGGTCTTGCCCGTTCCCGCAGGCCCGATGCCAAAAACCACCGTGTTCTGATCAATGGCTTCAACATACTTCTTCTGATTGAGGGTCTTGGCTCGAATTGTTTTACCGCGATTACTCAAAATATTGGTGGACAGCAATTCAGAGGGTCGCGTTCCCGATTTCATCAACGAAATAGATCTCTCAACCGTTTCAGGGGTGAGGGCTTGGCCAGTTTTCAACACGGCCAACATCTCAGAGAGCAAAGTGTCAATGACCTCGACATCAGCAGAATCACCTTCAAGCGTGATCTGATTTCCGCGCACCAAAATGTCGACGGTGGGGAAAGCGATTTCAACGAGCCGGATGTATTCGTCGGAGGACCCGAGAAGCGACACCATGGGGTGAGCCGATGGCACCTCAATGACGGTACGTGCGGATGCAGGCTGCGCAGTTGCTGTATTTGGCATAGTCATTATCCCGGCGGCCACGTCATGGCACGGCCACCCAACACGTGTCCGTGCACGTGAAAAACACTTTGACCTGCCCCAGCACCAGTGTTGAACACGAGCCTGTAGTCATCGATACCAGCAGCGCTTGCAACCTGCTCGGTCGTTGCGAGCAGCCTGCCAGCGAGTTCAGGATTGGCCTGCGCCATGGACGCCGCACTTTCATGGTGCTCGATGGGAATGACCAAAGTGTGCACTGGGGCCTGAGGATCTATGTCGGTGAATGCCATGAATTCGTCAGTGCGCAGCACAACGTCGGCAGGGATTTCTCCCGCGACGATGGAGCAAAATAAGCAATCCGACACGGCCCTATCCTTCCATGCCTGAGCGATGCGCGCTTGGTCGCGTTGCGAACAGGTGGGTAAGCCCCACGACGCCCGCGGTCGCGGAACGCAGAACTCCTGTACCGATGGTCAATGAGAATGAACCCTCGGGTGCCGCTTGCTCAAAGAGCGCCCGCTCACGCTGGCTAATTCCACCTTCCGGGCCAACAACAAGCAGCACCGACCCGGCAGAAACTTGAGCGAATTCGGCACCATCTGATTCCTCCATGAAAATCACTTGGTCGAAATCAGCAAACTGTGATGCGAGAGCCTTCGAGTCAGCAGGCGCGAAAATATTCGGGGTCCACGATCTACGCGACTGCTCGGTTGCCGCCTGCACCACATTTACCCACTTGACCACATTTTTCTTCGCTTTATCACCTGACCATTTAACAATCGAGTGCTCGGCTTCCCATGGAATAAAAGCTGTTGCCCCGACTTCGGTCATCATTTCAATTGCCCGCTCAAGACGGTCCCCTTTGATGAGGGCCTGAGCAACTGTGATGTTCGGTTGAGGTCTGGGTTCTGATGTCACCGAGTCAATGCGAAAGTGATCGGGTGACATGAGGTGGCCACGGGCACGAGTGCCGAGACCATCCACCAGATGAATGGTTTCGGTGCTCCCCATTCGGGTCACTTTCATGTGATGGGCAACCTGCGCATCGAGTTCAATATCAGCGCCATCTTGCACACCGCTGAGCGTCACAGGATCAACGAGGAACGTTGAGGCGCTCACGAATGATTACATTTCATCGAGAACTGAATGCGTCTTTGAGTCGACTGAATAGTTTCGGTGAATCAGCCCGGCCCACCACCTGATTTGGCTTTTCATCACGGCTCTCCGCCAATTGGCGCAGTAGCTCCTCTTGCTCGGGAGTGAGTTTGCGCGGTGTTTCCACGTTGACGTGAACAAAAAGGTCACCGCGTGAACCACTGCGCAAGCGAGTAGCGCCTTTACCCTTCAAGGTAATGACTTCACCTGATTGAGTTCCGGCATTGATGGGAACGTCCTCGTGACCATCAAGGGTTTCAAGCCCAATGGAACTGCCCAATGCGGCAGAAGTCATGGGTATCGTGATTGCGCAATGTAGTGAGTCACCTTCGCGTTCAAAGATTTCGTGGCCGCGGACAACGATCTCTACGTAGAGATCACCTGCCGGTCCTCCGTTGGGGCCTGCTTCACCTTCACCCTGGAGTTGAATGCGGGTACCGTTGTCAACGCCCGCAGGGATCGCAATGGTTATCGTCCTGCGGTGGCGAACACGTCCCTGGCCGGAGCATTCAACGCAAGGGTGTGGAATCGTGGTGCCGAAACCTTGACAGGCAGGACATGGCCGTGAAGTCATGACCTGACCCAAGAACGACTGCTGCACCGACTGAATCTCCCCGCGACCTTTACACATTGCGCAGGTTTCCAATTCTGAGCCGGCAGCCAGTCCTTGCCCTTCACACTTTTCGCAGGAAATTGCGGTATCGACCGCTATCTCTCTGGTCTCACCGAACACTGCTGCATTCAAGTCAATGGTGATACTGATGAGGGCAATCTTGACCACGACGTGCGCGACCACGTGGCCCGCGGCCTTGACCGCGACCTCGGCCACCAAAAAAGGCATCCATCACGTCGCCGAAATCGAAACCGCCCTGGAACCCTCCACCACGATTGCTCAGCGGGTCTCCGCCAAGGTCATACATCTGACGTTTTTCAGGATCACTGAGAACTTCATAGGCTGCCGTGACCATCTTGAATTTCTCTTGGTGCTCAAGGTCTGGATTGACATCGGGGTGAAGCTCTCGCGCGAGTTTGCGGTAGGCCTTCTTGATTTCTTCAGGGCTGGCATCTTGCTCGACACCTAGGAGGGCGTAATAGTCAGTGGACACGTTTCTCACTCGTCTAGTTCTCGGACAGGATTCGGCTGACGTACTGGGCAACTGCTTGAACTGTGCTCATGGTTCCTGCGTAATCGATGTGTGTTGGTCCGACAACACCGAGGGATGCGACCGGTGCATTTTCTTTTCCGTATTGCGACGTAACAACAGATGTCGAACTCAATCCAGCAAATTCGTTTTCGTGACCAATGCGCACGGATACCTTTTGCGAATTAGCAGTCTCCCCGAGCAGTTTCAAGAGAACAACTTGCTCCTCGAGTGCTTCAAGGACCGGCTGAATGCTCATGGCAAAAACTTGGTTGTAGTGGGCCAAATGGGATGTTCCACCTAAAACAATGCGCTCATCAAGTTTCTCAGTAACGGTTTCAAGGATGGAAGCGATAACTGCATGAACGAGCGGTCGCGCATCAGCGGGGAATTCCTGGTCGAAGTTTTCAAGCTGGGCAGGAATGGATGAGAACGGCTGATCTGCGACAGCAACGGAGAGTCGTGCTCTCAGTTCTGCCAAAAGGTCCTCTTGCAACGGGAGTGCGCAATCAACAATTCGTTGTTCCACGCGCCCACTGTCCACGATCAAAATGATCATGAGTTTGTGATCAGTCACGGGTATGAATTCAATGCGCCTGACATGACTGCGCGCAAGCGATGGGTACTGAACCACCGCAACTTGTTTGGTGAGTTGAGCCAGTAACCGAACCGTGCGTCCCATGACATCGTCCAGGTCTGCTGCCTCACCGAGGAATCGATCAATTCCCTTGCGCTCGGCTGGACTCAGCGGCTTGATCTGGGACAGTTGGTCAACAAATAGGCGGTAGCCCTGATCGGTGGGGACTCGACCAGCCGAGGTGTGCGGTGCGGTGATGTAGCCCTCTTCTTCGAGGGCGGCCATGTCGTTACGAATCGTGGCCGGGGAAACACCGAGTTGGTGCCGATCAACCAGTCCCTTGGAACCAACAGGCTCGTGGGTTGCCACATAATCCTGAACAATTGCCTTCAGAACGGCCAGCCGTCGCTCTTCAAGCATGGAACCCTCCTGAACCTCGCACTCGCCTTGCCTGCGATCTAGTAGTTAGCACTCTCAAACCTTGAGTGCCAAGTGTACGCCCGTTTTCCTGAACCTTCAGCCTAGGAGTTCACGGATCGCCAGATCTGCCAAAAGCCGGCCCCGTGGAGTGACTCGGACCACACCTGCGTCCCACGCGCTTGAATCCAGAATTCCTCTGCCAATGAGTCCCGGGACTCGCTCCGACTCGGATTCGGTCAGGCAATCTGCTGTCAAACCCGCTCTCGTCCTAAGCCCCAACATGATCATTTCAGTGTGCGCCTGCTCCGGTGTGAGAGTTTCCTCTCCAGCACGCAGGCTTGACCCTGATTCCAGCGCGGCAGCATAGGTGGAGGGGTGCTTGTGATTCCACCAACGGGTTCCACCGACATGGCCGTGTGCGCCGGGTCCGATTCCCCACCAATCCGAATTCAGCCAATAGGCCTGATTGTGGGTGCACTCACCGCCCGGTCTCGCCCAGTTTGAAACCTCGTACCAATCAAAGCCCGCCGCCCCAAGCATTGTGTCAATGATTTCATATCGGTCAGCGCAAACGTCATCGTCGGGTGCTGGGAAGCTCACCACGAGCCACTTGCCGCGCTAACGGAGTTCCCTGCTCAACAATGAGTGAGTAG
>JBDQMZ010000198.1:0-4955 GCA_040261955.1 Candidatus Nanopelagicales bacterium | reverse complement strand
GACCCAAGAGGACACCGAAGCCGAGCAAGAGGATTCCCGTTGACTTGAGTGCTGGGATCAGTGCAGGGCCTCGGGCTCCGCTGGCAACAACGCGCACCGGTGTGATGGCAAGGGGGAGTGAGACAAAAGCTAGTAGGGCCCACGGGCCGACAATCGCGGTGATGGCAAGGGCTGAAGCAAAACCAACAACGATCGTGACATAGAAAAATATTCGAGTTCGAGCATCACCGAGGCGAACTGCGAGGGTGAGTTTGCCATGTTGCGAGTCACTGGGAATATCCCGCAAATTGTTTGTGATCAAAATCGAGCAGGCAATGGCACCGACACCGATGCCACCCAGCAGCGACGTTGCATTCAAGGTCAGTGTTTGAACGTAGGCGGTGCCCATGACGGGCACGATTCCAAAGAAGATGAATACGAAAAATTCACCAAATCCGGCGTAGCCATAGGGTCGCGATCCGCCGGTATAAAACCATGCCGCGGCAACAGAAGCGATCCCCACTAGGACAAGCCACCATTGGGTGGTCAGGAGGACCAGAATCGCGCCGGAGAGAACTGCGATTCCGAACATGGCAAAGGCCGCACGTTTAACTTCTAGTGGTTCAGCCAACTTTTGTCCCACGAGCCGAACGGGCCCCACCCGGACTTCATCAGTTCCGCGAATCCCGTCGCTGTAGTCGTTGGAATAGTTCACACCGACTTGAAGAGCTAAGGCGACCAGTAGCGCCAATGCTGCGCGAATGGCATCAAAGGCACCGGCTCCCACCGCAATACCAACACCTACCGCCACGGGAGCGATGGCTGCGGGGAATGTGCGGGGACGTGCGCCTTGGATCCACTCAGAAGTCGTTGCCACGGGCTAACCGTAGAGCCTGGCAATTTCTTGCCGGTTGTGCTTGCCGTTAGGCAGTTGCGGCAGCGCGGAAACTGGGCGGAATTGAGGCACAGCGATACTGCCCAATGAGTTAGCAATTGCCTTGCGCAGTTCATCGATAATCGAGTCAACCGCAGGTGAACTGGTCACGATTAGTGCGACCAAATCGGGCAGCACAAAACAATCGGTGACTAATTCATGGGAGTTGATAATTTCAGTGATTGCGTTGAGTGAAATGTTGACGCTATTGATCATCACGATGTCATCAGCGCGACCAAGAACATTTAAAGTTCCTTCCATGTCGAGAGCGCCAATGTCTTTGGTGGTGAATGACGAATTGAAAGGGACGAATGGTTCCGTGGGGGTAGTGGGTCGGTAGCCGGTCGCGATTATTTCCCCGGAAATAGTTATGGCAGAGGTGTCGGGGTCAACCTCGATGCCAACTCCTGGTGCAGGAGTTCCGTTGAAGACACACCCTCCAGTGGTTTCTGTCATGCCATAGGTGAACGCGACGTTGATGTTCTCATCCCGCATGCGAATTTGATCGCTGACTGGGGTTGCTGAGCCGCCCACCAAAACCAGTGAGCATTGTTTGAGAGCTTGGGTTCCTTCGGCGGTACCGAGCAACCTACGCACCTGCGCGGGAACAAGTGAAATCATTATGGGCGAGTTCTTGACCGACGCGATTGTTTGTATCGCTTCTTCGATGGAAAATGGTGAGGCGCCACCAACGCTCGACAGTGCAAGAGGGGGGAGTCCTGCGGCGATTGCACGCACGACAACATTGAAACCGCCAACCGATGTAACGGGAATCGCAGCGATCCATTGCGGTGGTGCATCAATGTGGTGGCCGGTAACGGCCCCAGAGTTCGTGTGATGGTTGAGCGAGTTGAGTGTCCCCGCGGAGAACTCCACGCCGCGAGGATTGCCAGTGGAACCTGAAGTGGTCAACACTGCAACCGTTGAATCTTGCAATGACCGCGCGGGATTGATGGCTCGTTCGATGCCGGAAATAAACTCTTGGGAAAAGTAGCGATTCGTTTCCGGCACGGGAATGCATGGTGGGCCGCCGGCCAACGCCTCGATCAGGCGTGAGTGCACGAGTTCGACTCCGGAGGGTCCGGCAGGAACCTTGAGCAGTGGCACATGCGCATTGTCTGATGTGTCACCTACACCGTCGCTGCCAGACCTGCTCATGGTGCGAGAGTAGAAGACACGGGTAATCTCAGTGCATGGACACTCGCAAGCGCTATGAACTCCCTCCTGTGGCTCCCAAGGATTCCCCCGCCTGGGTTGATCCCAGCTATTCCTCGATGACACCGGCATGTGAATGGGAATCGGTGGGCGAATTCACAGATATTTCCTATGAACTTGGCACGGGTGACTGCATCGGCATCGCGAAAATCACTATTAAACGTCCACAAAAGCGCAATGCATTCCGCCCACAGACCTTGTTTGAACTCAGCGACGCATTCAATGCAGCTCGGGATGACGACACGGTGGGCGTCATCATCTTGACCGGTCAAGGCGACCTGGCATTTTGTTCCGGCGGTGATCAAGTCATTCGTGGCAATGATGGCTACATCGGTGACGATGAAGTGGCCCACAAAGGCATTGGTCGGTTGAACGTGCTTGACCTGCAGGTGCAGATACGCAGATTGCCCAAACCCGTTATCGCGATGGTGGCCGGTTACGCCATTGGAGGTGGGCACGTCCTGCACGTTGTCTGCGATCTCACCGTTGCCGCGGATAATGCTCGATTTGGGCAAACGGGAGCCAAGGTTGGATCATTCGATGGTGGCTACGGCTCAGGTTTGCTGGCGCGAACAGTAGGCATGAAGCGCTCGCGTGAAGTTTGGTACACGTGCAACCAATACGGTGCCGAGCAGGCGTATGACTGGGGACTGGTCAATGAAGTTGTTCCCGTTGTTGATCTTGAAGTTGCTACCTGCGATTTGGCCAATCAAATTCTGACCATGTCACCGCTGGCGCTGCGCATGCTCAAGGCTTCACATAATGCGGTGGATGATGGTTTGGCGGGCGTGCAGCAACTTGCCGGCGATTCAACACTGTTGTTCTACATGACAGAAGAGGCACAGGAAGGTCGCGATGCCTACAAGGAAAAACGCGAACCAAACTTCGCTCGATTCCCCAAACGGCCTTAGTGGTGTGAACTGACTTCACAATTCTCGGCCCTGTGGTCGACGGCATCTGCGTTCACAGTCGAACTGCGATCGCAGTTCCGTGGCCTTCACGAGCGCAGCGGAGTTGTTTTTCGCGGCCCAAGTGGTTGGGGCGAGTTCAGCCCGTTTGCCAACTATTCGGCCCAGCAGGATGTCTATTGGCTCGAGGCTGCAATTGAGGCGGCTTATTCACCGTTGAAATTCCCTGACAATGCCAGCATCGCGGTGAATGCGATCATCGGTGACGTGGAGGACTGCATCCAAGCCACGCAACGAGCAATTGATGTCTACGGTTGCCGAACGATCAAACTCAAAGTTGGGCTTGATTCCGAAACTGACCTGCAACGAGTCCACAGTGTGGCCGAACTTTTAGGTGCGTCCTATCCCGGTGAACAAATAGGAATTCGCATCGATGCAAATGGCAGGTGGAGTCTTGAACAGGCAACCGAGGTCCTCCGCGCGATGGCTGAACTTCCCATCGAATACGTTGAACAACCATGTCGAAGTGAATCGGAACTCTTGTCACTGAGGCGCCGGATCCAGATCCCGATAGCAGTTGACGAGTCAATCCGGATTGATCGCCTTGACTCCGTGAAGGAATTCGCGGACCTTGCGATTCTTAAAGTCTCGCCGCTGGGTGGAATCGCGGCAACGACCCACATGGCAGAGCGCATAGGTCTGCCGGTGCGCATCAGCAGTGCTCTGGAGACGTCTGTCGGACTATCGCCATCGCTTCTCGCAGCACATGAACTTGCACCAGATGCTGCAGCGGGCTTGGGCACAGGCGCGCTGTTGCGCACGGATCTTGTGCGTGAGCCGGTCGTTCCATCGAAGGGGCGAATTCAGGTCCAGCGAGTAGAGCCGGACCCAAGCATCCTGGCAAGTCATGCACCGCGAGCTGACCTGGTCTCATATTGGCGGGCCCGCATGGAAGCCGCCTTTGAATTCATTGCGCAGCCGACTCGTGAACTCGTGGATATGGAAGGCTGAGGCCATGGAACCCTCGAGTGCACAAGCCAAAGTGATGGTTGATGAACTCATTCGATGTGGGGTCAGCGATGTAGTCCTCGCACCCGGTTCGCGTTCGGCACCTTTGGCACTCGAACTCGCTGCGGCCTGCGCTCGCCTGGACATCCGTCTTCATGTGCGTCTTGATGAACGAGTTGCTGGCTTCGTTGCATTGGGGCTGGGCAAAGCCACGGGCATTCCCGCGGCTGTTGTCACAACTTCGGGGACATCGGTGGCCAATTTGCTGCCTGCTGTTATTGAAGCCGATGAATCATTCACACCCCTGTTGGTTCTCACCGCTGATCGCCCACCTGCACTGCGGGGAGTTGGTGCAAACCAAACGATTGATCAGGTCAAAATTTTTGGTGGGTTTGTTCGAGACAGTGTTGACATGGGCGTTGCCTCATTGAGTGAGGGACAGGTTCGCTACTGGCGCTCAATTGTTGCCCGCGCCATTGCAATCTCAACGGACTCTGCTGACCCCGGTCCCGTTCACATCAACATTCCGTTTGCCATGCCACTACTCAGTGAATCTGATGATGACTGGATCGAAAGCCTTGACGGTCGTCCTGATGGCCGGCCGTGGGTGGCAGATGCACGCCTACTTGCTGGCGTTGCCACCCCAATGGATGAAATTATGTCATTCCTCGACGAGGAATCCGTTGTTCCAGCGCGCGGTGTCATTGTTGTCGGTGATCACAATGACGCAGAGGCCATTGAGTTAATCGATGAACTCAGTGACACCACAGGGTGGCCGATCGTTGCCGAGCCCAGCGCGAATGTGGGCGGTGCGGCATTGGCGCTCTCCCACGGGACTTTGATCGTGGCTGACCAAGATTTTCGCGAGTCACATGTTCCTGACCTGGTGCTCACCGTGGGCAGGGTTGGTC
>JBDQMZ010000197.1:0-3084 GCA_040261955.1 Candidatus Nanopelagicales bacterium | reverse complement strand
GAATTTCAGACCAGTCCCGCAACCCAGGGACCGATGGTTATTTTGACCGAAATTTAGTCGGAAATTCACCAAGTCGCCGCCCCAAGAGTATCTGTGACCGGTAGTGACTGAAAAGGGGGCTATCAATGGGCAGCGCACCAGGATCCGATGTTGAACGAGGATAATGAACACCCATCAAAGGCTGTGAATGACGGGAGCAAGCATGGGGATCCATAATCCAGAATCAAAAATGGGTAATCGTAGTGAGAGTAGTAGTCAGGCGACGCTCATCAGGGGAATTCTTGGAGCAGGTTCAGTCGTCTTTCTTGTGAGCTCTGCCGTTTTGATCGTTCTGCCAACGTACTTCGGGGAACTCTTGGGATTGACCACATCAGAGACAAGTGACTGGGCCTTGCGCATGATGGGTGCGACATTACTTGCTTTGAGTGGGCAGATGTGGTTGGTCAGATCCGCTCCAGAGATAACCATACGTCGATCAGCGGCGGTAATGATTGTGGCCGGTGGAGCAATGACGGTCTTCACCGTCATCATGCCTGCCGACTGGACTATCGCGCGCTTTGCCTATTTAGGCATTGGTTTGGGTTTCCTCACCGCATACTTGGTTGCGCTGATTCGACGCTAACTCAATGCTCAACGCTGACTGGTTGATCAGTCGTTAGCTCTGCTGTCCCATGGACCACATTTGCCAGACGGTGGTGCGTACGCTGCGTGGCTGCTGAAGCACGGAAACGATCGCGTGGGCGACATCGTCGGCAACGAGCCACTCAGCAAAGCGAGGGTCATTGTCCACTCGGCCAGCGCCGACAGCGAACTCGGTGCCTACGCCTGCGGGACACACTGCAGTCACGCGAATGCCCTTTTCACGGAGTTCGCGGTCAAGGGAACCTGCAAGTCCGACCTGGGCGAACTTGGTGCCGGCATAAACGGCTTCGTCGCCGCCGCCACGGAATCCTGCAACCGAGGAAACAATCACAATGTCACCCGCACCTGTTGTTTTCAACATGGCCGGAACACCCGCGCGAACTGTCCAAACAGTGCCGTCATAGTTCGTGTGCATCATGCGACGCAGCTCATCATCTGAGTGATCAAGGATCGAGCCATACATTCCAATGCCCGCATTGGGAACAATGGAATCGAGTTTGCCGAACTTGTTCACGGCTGCATCGATAAGTTTTTGATTGTCTTCGACTGAGCGAACATCCATAGGGACAGCAACCGCATTGTCAGCGCCTAACTGCTCCACCAATGCATTCAGTCGATCGCCGTCGCGTGCGCCAAGTGCAACTTTCGCGCCCAACTCAACGAGTTGTTCAGCGGCTGCCTTGCCGATTCCGGAGGTAGCCCCCGTGATTGCAACGACAGTGTCTTTGAGATCTCTGAGTTGGTAAGCCATAACGTCATCCTAGGCCCTGCCGCTGAACGTGCCACTAGGGTTGGTGCATGAAGAAAGTTGTGATTTTTGGCTACGGTCTCGCGGGCAGATTTTTCCATGGCTCGCTCATTACCGCCGAGCCCGGCCTCGAGGTTGTAGGCATTCTCACTTCGAATCCAGAACGTCAAGTGCAAGCCCAATCAGACTTTCCCAATGCGCTGATCACGGGTGATATCGAGCAGTTATGGGACTTGAACCCAGACCTGGCGGTTGTGGCGGGAGCCAATGTCACACACGTGCCCTTGGCCACCGATGCCCTCAATCGCGGTATCAATGTCGTGATTGATAAGCCCATCGCGGCTGATGCTGCGAGCGTGGAGTTGCTGGCACGGGCTGCATCCAACAACGGGGTCAACATTTTCCCGTTCCAAAATCGTCGCTGGGACTCTGACTATCTGACATTGCTCAAGGCGGTGCAGGGAGGAACCCTCGGCGCCCTGCACAGATTCGAATCTCGCCTTCAACGTTTTCGCCTGCTGTCCAAAGGTGGGTGGCGAGATTCATCAGCCCCGGAGGATTTAGGTGGGGTCCTGTATGACTTTGCCCCGCATGTTGTTGATCAGGCCATGGACCTCATGGGCCCCGTCACCAGCGTTCATGCTTTTGCTCGAACGGTTCGAGAGACACCTGTTTCTGACGATGACCTCGTTCTGATCCTCACGCACGAATCGGGTGCTCTGTCCTACTTGGTCGGCTCACTTGCGACCGCCATACCTGAATCGCGTTTTGAGCTTTATGGCAATAGGGGTGCTGCTCGCATCAAAGCCACTGACACCCAAGAAGATCGCTTGAAAAGTGGTGAGATTCCTGGTCCTGACTGGGGCGTTGAACCTGAATCCAGTGTGATTGAACTGTGGGTGAGCGATGACTCAGGGGATGTGAGTTACCAGACTCTGCCATCCGAGCTAGGGTCTTGGCCCAATTACTACTCGGAAATAGCAGCTGCTCTGCGCGGTGAGGGCGCTCCCACAGTTTCCATTGATCAAGCAATACAAACCATGCGGGTCATGGATGCCGCCCGCGAATCGGTAGCAACTCACGCCGTTGTTCACTTGGACCCGCCAGCCGGTCACTAGGCAGTTCCTGAACAGCTAGATAAAGGACCACTCCGCCCGAAGTTCCAGTGGGTCATCCTGCGTTGTGGTGTAGGTCTGACATCCAATGGAATTGTGAAAGACATTCGGTGGCCCATTTTGTGGCTCCACGCAGGTGAAGTCTTGCAACTGATTGAAAATAACAAACCATTCATGTGAACTCGTCACATGCAAAGCTAGGTCCTTGCCCCACTTCAGCGTTACTGTTTTGTTGGAAATTTTGAATGCGTCATCAAAGGGTCCGTCAGAGACAGTTGCACGTTCCAATTGACCGGTGGGCAAGCTTCCCTCTCGCACGGCTATCTCCGCATCACCGAAATCGATCGAAAGAGTCTGTCCGTCACTGAGATGATTCCTAAACCATGGGTGCCAGCCCATGAGAACTGGCACGGGCTCACTGGAACTTGTCGTTGCGCGCAGTGTCGTGATGAGTGACTCGGCATGAATGTGCCAACTTGCTTCAATGACAATTGGGTACACCCACTTCCTGATTTGGTGCGTCGTGACCACCGAGATTAGCTCTGCACTTTGCTCAATGATCACCGAATCTGGTGGAGT
>JBDQMZ010000196.1:0-3883 GCA_040261955.1 Candidatus Nanopelagicales bacterium | reverse complement strand
TGGGTTGGTGAAGACTCCTTCACCGGTGGACACCAGCGCATAAAGCACTACGGCATTGACCATGACGGCGATGCCGACAGCAACACTCGTTCGAGCTCTACGTCGGGCGAGCAAGATTGAAATGATGAACAACAGGGCAATGAATACGACAACCCAGTTCAATACAGGTGCTGAGAAGGAATAAATGGTGCGCGCTTGATTCAAGGCAGGAACGTTCATCAAAGTGAATTGAGCGTCTGTTGCAGGAATAGAAACATTCGCAGCGAAGCTGATTCCCTGTTCGACGAGTTTCTGTTGTGCCAACTCAAGAAGGGGATCAAGATTCAGAACTAAGTTGTCACCTTGAATCTCAATGGGGCCACTCGGATCACCGGAGAGAACCGCAACGAGTCCCTTTTGGGCTGCTGTATTAAGGGTCACCCAGGCTTTAGCGAATGCATCAGATGTAATGATCGCGGTGACAGCGTTACCAATCAATGAATTGATGCCCGAGGCAATTGGTCCGGCTAATGCGTCGCCGAGGACGCCACTACCGGGAAGGATTCCTCCGAGGAATTCGCTGACGATTTCTTCGGTGTCAATGCGTTCAAGGATGGCATCGGTGACAACTTCTGCCAGAGCTTCCTGGACTTCTGGGCTGTCACCGATAGGTCCAACGGTTTCGATGTAGCGCTCTGCATCAAGGACAGTGGAATGAGCCCAGTGCCCAGCAACGGCCACTGGTGTCAAAATCGTGGCAATGACAAACACGATCACCGAAAAAATCGACTTGATCCTGATGCGATCTCGTGTCACTGGGCTGCGCTGATAGGACTCCGTGGGACTCATTGCCATGCGGAAACTCTATAGAACTAGTTTGGGGCGTGTGGCCTGGTACCAGAAACTGGCCACTGCCAGACCGATTCCCACGATCACGTAGAGCACAGGGGCGATCCCACTTACGGGGGCAATGAGGGCCACGAGAACGATTCCTGAGACCAGTGAAATGTTGACGCTCATGTCGAAAATCGCGAAAACTCGACCTAAACGGTCATCGGGGATACTTTCTTGGATCGCGGTGTCGGAGCATACTTTCACCGCTTGACCAGCGAACCCAAGGCTGAACGCACTGAGAACGAGGGCGGGAAAGACTTCACCGACAGCCCCCCAAGCGAAAACCATCATGCCGAGGGCAGCTTGCGCAACCGTGAGCGCCGACCACAGGGAGACGCCAATTCGCCGGGTAACCCAGGGTGTCGCAATCGCCGCGATCAAAGCAGCACTCGCAGCCGCCCCGGTGAGAATGGCGAAATCGGCCAAGGCAGCATTTGCGTTAACTGAATCATGAAATGTGTTGCGGAGTAGAAGTAGCGCTCCCGCCGTGATCACACCGAATGAAATTCGATTGATGGCAACGATCACGACGGCCCTGCCTGCAAACCGGTGCGAGTTCAACGCCTTAAGTCCATCAATCAAGTCAGCAGTAACACCTTTGAGAGTGTCCACGAGTGCCAGTGACAGTGGGTGAGTTGGACCCAGTGCTGTTGGTTGCAGTGTTCGAGCAATGAGACCAGCAGAAACAAAGGCCCCAATGGAAAACAGGAGAAGTGCCACACTGCCTTGGTCACCACCACCGAATAACTCTCTGATGCCCAAACCCAATGTTGCGCCAAGAACGAATGCAACTGTTCCTGATGTTGGCGTCAACGCATTAGCCGTGATCAGTTGTTTATCTGATGCAACGTGTGGCAATGACGCTGAAAGACCAGCCAAGACAAAGCGACCAACTCCCAGAACTGAGAGTACGAATACGCCGAGAAGTATTGAATCTTGGCCAGCGAGGACAACGGCAATGACAGGAACGGTGAAAAGTCCTTTGAGGAGATTTGCTTTATAAAGAATGTTGCGACGAGACCACCGGTCAAGGAAGACACCAACAAAGGGTCCAATAATTGAGTAGGGCAATAACAGGATGGAAAACGCAATCGCAATTGCTGCTGCGTTGGGTTCTCTCTCTGGTGAAAAAAGGACGAAGGACGCTAGTGCAGCTTGAAACAGTCCGTCGCCGAATTGTCCGGCGAGACGAATGCTGTAGAGGGCACGAAAATTGCGCTGTGCGAGCAGTGATCGAAAAATCGGTAGCGTCGCCACAGGGACGACGCTACCGATTCAGTGGTTTTTAACTTTCGATGGTCCCGGCAATAAAGTCCTCGACAGCCTGCTTAGCCTCAGAGTCGTTGTACTGAACAGGCGGAGACTTCATGAAATAACTTGATGCAGAGAGAATCGGTCCACCGATTCCACGGTCTTTGGCGATTTTTGCCGCACGCACTGCGTCAATGATTACGCCGGCACTGTTGGGGGAGTCCCATACTTCGAGTTTGTATTCGAGGTTGAGGGGTACATCGCCAAAAGCCCGACCTTCGAGGCGAACGAACGCCCACTTGCGGTCATCGAGCCAGGCCACATAGTCAGAAGGACCAATGTGCACATTGTCCTTGCCCAGATCATGTGACAACTGCGATGTGACCGACTGTGTCTTGGAAATCTTCTTGGACTCCAAGCGATCACGTTCCAGCATGTTCATGAAGTCCATGTTGCCACCGACATTGAGTTGATAGGTACGGTCAACAATGACGCCGCGGTCTTCAAAGAGTTTCGCGAGAACTCGGTGGGTAATGGTGGCACCGACCTGACTCTTAATGTCATCTCCGACGATTGGCAGTCCTGCATCTTTGAATTTCTGTGCCCATTCGGGTGTGCCTGCAATGAAGACTGGCAGTGCGTTGACAAATGCACACCCTGCATCAATTGCACACTGTGCATAAAACTTTGCAGCAGCTTCGGAGCCAACCGGTAGGTAACACACAACGACATCGACTTTGTTGTCCGTGAGCAACTCAACGACATTGACTTCAGTCGCGTCAGATTCCGTGATCATTTCCCGGTAATACTTGCCCAAACCATCAAGTGTTCGCCCACGTGAGACTTTCACGCCAGTTTCAGGGACGTCACACAACTTAATGGTGTTGTTCTCTGAGGCGCCAATTGCGTCAGCTAAATCGAGGCCAACTTTCTTGGAATCCACATCAATGGCAACAACAAAATTGACATCACTGACATGGTAGGGACCGAACTGAACGTGCATAAGGCCTGGAACAAATTCCCCGGCCACTGCATTCTTGTAATACTCGACTCCCTGGACAAGGGAGGCAGCGCAGTTTCCAACGCCGACTATTGCAACGCGGATTTCGCCGCCTGAATTTCCTGTACTTGATTGCGCACTCATGTCTCTTTATTGCCCTTCGATTTTGAATCCGATTGCTATGGATTCGGGTGAGGTGAATTTCTCGTGGTGAGAAAATTAGTTATTCAGATTTTCTTTCTTGATCAATAAGTTCAGTGAGCCAACGAACTTCACGTTCGGCGCCATCGAGTCCGTGTTCTTGTAACTGCAGGGTGTAGTTATCAACACGTTGCGCACTGCGGGCGATGGATTCCCGCAGTGAGTCCACCCGCTCTTCGAGCCTTGAGCGACGACCTTCAAGAATCCGGATCCTGGTGCGCGCTTCGGTTTTGGCAAAGAAAGCTAAGTGGGCGGCAAACCCCTCGTCCTCCCAGGCTTCAGGGCCAGGTCTATTTGCCCACTCGTGAAAACGGTCTTTGCCAACTGCTGTGAGGGCATAAATAATTCGAGTGCGCTTACCTGTGAGGGGTGGCGCAGTGGACTCCGTTGCGGGCGTGAGCGAGACCTCTTCGATCAATCCCTGTGCGGTCATTCGCTTGAGTGCCGGATAGAGCGAGCCGTAGGAGAGGGCGCGGAACGGGCCCAGCACGGTGGTGAGTTGTTTACGGAGTTCATAACCATGAAGTTCGCCGTCATTGAGCACACCAAGAATGGCGA
>JBDQMZ010000013.1:0-6454 GCA_040261955.1 Candidatus Nanopelagicales bacterium | reverse complement strand
TGTTTGCGGCCTGTTGCACGGCTTGCCCGAATGGTGCTTTGAGAGCGGAAGGATGGTCCAGTGCGCTGACGACCTCGATATAAGCGCCATCAGCGAGTGGAAGTGTGAAGTTGCGAGTACCGAATGAAGGGTGACGCCCTCCGTCAACAAATGTGAATCCGAGGTCGACGCCGATGCGTTGTACGACGTCGGCGAGTTCACTGCCTGTACATGCATAAGAAATGTGATCCAGCCGCATGCCGTTATCCTGCCCAACCCGATTATTCGGTGTTACGCCACCCCCTTGCGAAACCACCTAGTTTCATATGTATAAGCAATCCCTCCGTACAAGCAATGGTTGTGGCACAGTACGCGCATGGGAGATCAAGTAAATTCGAATCCAAATGCCTCAGAAGAACCGGCAACTCCGCCAGCCGTGGCATTAGACAAAAAGAAGTCACTGATTCTGGGTCTCGTCGGTCTCGCATTTATTGTGATTATTTTTTGGAAAGTCATCCCAATGATCGGGAGCTATTCCGAGGCTTGGGACTCATTGAAGTCGATGGGCACGCTGTCGATCATTCTTATTGTCGTCATGGTTCTGCTCTACCTGGCCATGTACGGGCTCCCCTTTGTAGCGGCAGCCCCCGGTTTGAAGTATTGGCGGGCTCAGCAAACAAACCAGGCGGCATTTGCCATTAGTAACGGCGTTCCAGGCGGTGGCGCTGTTGGTTTGGGTGTGCAATTTGGCATGTTGTCCACATTCGGGGTTACGGCGACGAGTGCAACCGCAGCCATCACTGCGGTGGGCCTTTGGAGCACGTTCATCACGCTGTTTTTCCCCATTCTTGGGGTTGTCGCGATCACTCTTTTTGGGGTTAGCGGAAATACCCACGCCGCAACTGGTCTGATTGGTATCGCAATCCTTGTCACGGTTGTTGTGGCATTCGTGCTCATCATGCGATCAGAGCCGCTGGCGGTCGCTATCGGTAATTTGGGCAATAAAATTATTGGACCATTGCGCAAACACATCAAGGCGCTGGCGAATCTCGACCTTGTGCCGCCAATAACCAAGTTCCGGCAAGACATGTATGACCTCCTTCGCAAGCGCTGGGCCGCTCTGACTCTTGCCCAAATATCTGTCTCATTCACCCAGTTTCTGATCCTTTACGTTGCCCTTCGCGGCGTGGAAGGCTGGGACACCGCGGGTACTTCATTTGCAGCCGCCTTTGCGGCGTTCTCAATAAGTCAACTTGGCCTGATGATTCCCATCACACCAGGAGGGCTCGGAACGGTGGACGCCGCGATGATCGCCCTTCTCGTGAGTTTTGGCGCGAGTGAGGGAAGTGCAACTGCGGCAGACTTGGTCTGGAGGGCTTCATCATTTATCCCTCAAATCATTATCGGAATAGTGGCGCTGCTCGCGTGGTATCGAAAGGCTGGTCAGGCATTGGCCAAGGTGAAACCCACTGCCGCCTAAGCCTTCATGACACATTCCGCGTGTCGGCTTAACGGGTAGAAGTGCCACCCACTATTGTTCAGCGCAACCCGGTCGTCGCGGGAGGGGAAGCCTTCGGCGGCCGGGTCTTTATCTGCCCAAAAGGCAGAGGATCAAAGTTCTCGTCTGAGATAAGTTCCGTAGGTTTGCGCGCCGTGAATCAAGTCTGGCTAAAGTTCTCGTGTGCAAACGCAACCCAAGAAGTGGCATAAGTACGTAGCTATCGGTGACAGCTTCACTGAAGGACTATCAGACAGAGCGCTCGGGGATGCCTATTTGGGCTGGGCTGACCGGTTAGCGCAGGTATTGGCCAATACTTATTGTACTGTCGATGAACCCTTGCTTTACGCGAATCTTGCAATCCGCGGCCGACTCTTACCGCAGATGGTGTCGGAACAGGTTCCTCGCGCATTGGAACTAGGGCCAGATCTTGTGACGTTTGCCGGTGGAGTCAACGATGCCATGCGAAAGTCATTTGATCTAGATGCCAAAGCGACAGAGATGGAGCGGGGCGTTCGAGACCTTCGAAAGGCGGGGATCGACGTCATGATGGTGGCTTTCGGTGATCCCTCGAGCACGTCGAGCGTGATGAGCCTAATAGCGCAGCGGTTCGCTGGCCTTAGATCGGCGACGCTGGCCATCGCAGAGGAGTATGACTGCTACTTAATGGACTTTTGGGGAGAGCAAGTCTTTGAGGACCCCGACGTTTGGGATGAAGATCGGTTGCACTTGAACCCGCGCGGGCACGAATTGACCACGCGAGCAGCGCTCAATAGCTTGGGCTGGGGAGACGATAGCTGGCGTGAGGTTGCCGCGATCGGTGACCAGCCAAGTTCGGTGTCACGTTGGGTTGGGCACGCTAAGTGGGCCAGGAATCACGGGTACCCGTGGGTCAGTAGGAGGCTTAGGGGTGTTTCTTCCGGCGACGGAGTTGAGCCAAAGTATTGGGATTACAAGACCGTACAGCCATTGGTCTACTAACAAACCAACTGTGCACAATCTGAGTTCGATTGACAGTGGTTCCACAATGTGTTGCTAGTGCAACAAAGATCTGAATTTTTCATGGATCGTGTATCCATGACATCGAAAATACAATTATCACGGCGTGCGAAAAGTGCATCAGACCACGGTGAGCACATTGATCAGGCCACGGCAGAATTCGCGAGCCTTGTTGGTCGTCTCGGCTTCTACCCGCGTGAGAGCGTTCTGTTCACCTGGTTGCGATCTGGATCAGAAGTACTTGTGCAACGCGTTGATCTCGATGTTGATCTCGATGTCGGCATGGACTTTAACCGTTGGCTCGAGAGCGTGCTTGCTCCTGTAGAGGCCTACGAGCCCCAGGAGGTGCGTTTATCCGTTGTGTGTTCCGAGTCAGGGTTCAACAAGGCGGCAACAATTCAGATGATGGAGGCTTGCCTTCTTGAGAAGGGGATAAGCGTCTCTTCTGGAACCTCAGTTTGCGCCCTGGAGCTCACCGATGGCTCAGTAGTGCATGGTGTGTGGACCACCGAGTGTTCGGAATGTTGTGAGGACTGGCATGTGGCCACCGAATTCGCCAGCGACGGAATTCACATGTTGAGATCTAGAGAGGAACTGACAGAGCAGTTCAGTTATCAAGTGACCAGGGCAATCAATCCCGAGCTCATAAAGAAGGTCATGGGACGGCAAGTGGCTGCCAAGGACCGCTGGAGAACTAATCAGTTGCGCTTGATTGTGAAATGTATTCAAAGCGAGGCCGATACCTCTGATCTCGTGGCTACGCGGATGGCATACGCATTGAGTGATGTTCGAGTCCGAGACACACTCTTGTGGGATCTCGCTTCGGGGTCCCTCGACGCTCACATTGTGCTTGAGCGATTGACGGGCCTGATTCCGAGGTTGACAGGGGAGTGGGTAGCGGGATTCATTTGCGTGGCTGCGGTTGCTGCGTGGTTGCAGGGCAATGGCGTCACGGCAAATATGTGTGTGGATCGCGCATTGGAAGAAGCACCGGATAACAATTTGGCGAACCTATTGCGAGTGTCCTTAAACAACGGAATATCTCCACATTTGTGGGTGGAAAGTGTGCTGGAACTCTCACGTGAGGAGTGTCGTTACGGGGTCCCCCTAGCGCAGATTCCATAGTCGGGTTATAGTTCTGCTCGGTCAAGAGATCAGCATCAAGCCCCGGCTCGCTGATCGGCAACCCTCCAACCGCGGTGGGGTGCTCCCGGTGGAGACCAGGTCCTATTTCGGTAGGGCAAGCGCGGGTCTTGCACAAGGCAAGGCCCCAAATAACAAAAGGGCTGCCATGAATAATTGCTGTTGTACCCGCACCGTCTCCTGAGTGTTTTTCGCAGGCTCGGGCGATAAAGGTGCATTGTGATGCGAATCAATGATCTTGATCAACTGTTTTTAATTAGTCATTGTCTTTAACTTAAATTGGTGCTTTGTGGCACCTAAAAATGAATCTGGAGAAAAATCATGAGTGAAACTTGGTCATTCGAAACAAAGCAAATCCACGCGGGCCAGACAGCTGATGAATCTACGGGCGCACGCGCGTTGCCGATTTATCAGACGACCTCCTATGTCTTCAAGGACACGGAACATGCTGCAAACCTGTTTGCTCTCAAGGAATTGGGAAACATCTACACACGAATAATGAATCCGACACAAGCAGCGGTCGAGGACCGCATTGCCGCCCTCGAAGGTGGCGTGGGCGCGCTCTTGGTCGCGAGTGGTCAGGCAGCTGAGACGCTGGCAATTTTGAATATCGCTGAAGCTGGAGATCACGTTGTTTCCAGCCCAAGTTTGTACGGGGGAACTTACAACCTGTTCCACTACACGCTGCCAAAGCTTGGCATTGAGGTTAGTTTCGTTGAGAACCCTGATGATCTGGATTCATGGCGGGCAGCCATCAAGCCCAACACCAAGGTGTTTTACGGTGAGACACTGTCGAACCCACGCAATGACGTACTCGATATTGAAGGCGTTGCGGGCGTAGCGCATGAATTTGGTGTCCCCTTGATAGTGGATAACACTGTTGCGACCCCATATCTCATTCGCCCATTTGAGTTCGGCGCTGACGTAGTTGTCCATTCCGCTACCAAATATCTTGGCGGCCACGGCACGGCCGTTGCAGGAGCAATCGTCGACGCAGGAACTTTCGACTACGCCAAATACCCTGATCGGTTCCCCAACTACAATCAGCCCGATCCCAGCTACCACGGACTTGTCTACGCACGTGACCTTGGTGTTGGCGGAGCATTCGGCGTGAACTTGGCATTCATTCTGAAGGCCCGTGTGCAATTGCTGCGCGACCTTGGTGCAGCCGTTTCACCATTCAACGCATTCCTGATAGCACAGGGGATTGAAACCTTGTCGCTGCGCGTGGCGCGTCACACCGAAAATGCTCTTGCGGTTGCTCGCTGGCTTGACAACCAGGACGGTGTCATTTCGGTCAACTATGCAGGTCTCGAGAGCAGTCCTTGGTACGCGAATGGTCAGAAATATGCACCTCTCGGCACAGGTGGTGTCTTGAGTTTCGAAATCAAGGGTGGGATTGATGCGGGCCGCAAGTTTGTTGAAGGCCTGCAACTCCACAGTCATGTGGCCAATATCGGTGACGTCCGGTCTCTGGTGATTCATCCTGCATCGACCACTCACTCACAACTCACACCCGAAGAACAGTTGGCCTCCGGTGTCACGCCAGGACTGGTGCGTCTAGCCGTTGGACTTGAAGCCCTGCCCGATATTTTGGCGGACCTCGAGGTCGGTTTCGCTGCAGCTGGGCAATAGGACCTGTCTCTATGTCCGCTTACGGCCCACTTTCCTATGAAGGTCCTCCTCCCACCAGCGCTGCCTGGCGGGAGGGGGATCCTCTTGGGCGTCGTCAATTCATAACAATCGAGGACTTTGTCACCGAGAGCCAATTTCGGTTCCCTGAGGTTCGCGTTGCCTATGAAACATGGGGTGCTCTGAATGACACTGGCACAAACGCGATTTATATTTGCCACGCGCTGACGGGTGATTCCCATGTTTCAGGTGAAGCAGGTCCAGGGCATGTAACGGCAGGCTGGTGGGATGGCCTGATTGGGCCCGGCAAAGCGATAGATACAAATGAGTATTTTGTTGTTTGTGCAAATGTTCTCGGTGGCGCGCAGGGCACAACTGGGCCTTCCTCGCTTGACTCTGAGGGTGTGCCGTGGGGCAGTAGGTTCCCCGTTATAACCATCCCTGACATGGTGGAAATTGAGCATGAACTCATGGTTGCGATGGGCATACAACGCTGGCAATTAATGCTTGGGCCCTCCCTTGGAGGCATGCGGGTTCTGGAGTGGATGGTTCGGTATCCAGATTCCGTGTGTGGTGGTTTGGTGTTGGGTTCGACAGCAGCAGTTTCCGCCGATCAGATTGGCATTCATGCGACTCAAATTATGGCGATCGAAACTGACGTTGAATTCAATGGCGGTGACTATTACGACTCAGAATTGGGCCCTGTAGCGGGCATGGGACTAGCCCGTCGCATTGCGCATCTGACATACCGAAGTGAGACAGAGCTAGATTTGCGTTTTGGCCGAAGCCCACAAGAATCGGAGGACCCATACGTTGGGGGCCGGTTTGCGGTCGAGTCATACCTAGATCATCATGCGGACAAGTTGAACAGGCGCTTTGACGCCAATACATACATTGCGTTAACTCGTGCCATGAGTCTTTTTGATCTTGGAAGGAATCGTGGTGGTGTGGCGAGTGCCCTTGGCGGCATTACGCAACCCCTCACCGTGGTAGGCATTGATTCGGACAGGCTCTTTCCCATCAGACTTCAACAGGAGATCGTCGAGCTCGCCCCCGGTGCTGACGAGCTGCATGTCTTGACATCGCCATATGGGCACGATGGTTTCCTAGTTGAGAATGACCAAGTTGGTGGTTTCGTGCGTCACGCGCTCGAAAGAGTGAAGGCATCAAACTGCACTAGCCCTTAATGGGGCGCCAAAGAGG